>JAYVIT010000370.1:0-6256 GCA_043769965.1 Saprospiraceae bacterium | reverse complement strand
ATTAAAAATTTTGGAGCGCTGGAATCTAAAACTATAAAATTAGCATAAGCCAGACTTTCGTATCCACAAATATCAATGGCAATAAATGCTGTTATAATGGTATCGCAATATTTTTTTGGTATATGATTATAATCTGTTCTCCAACTTACTGCGCCGCAATTATCCAGTGCAATTGCATTGCCGTTTTTCTTAATCCAGTCATCGAATTCATTGGTAACATCCTGATCGCAATAAACAATTTTGCCTTCTGGTGATTTTGTAAATACCGGTGGAGTTCTATCTATGATGTCAATGATTTGATCTTCCAAAGTGACATTGCCGCATGCATCTTTGATTTCCCAGGTACGCGTGATTTTTTTAGTGCAAGGATCAAATGTTTCTTTTTTTTCTTTTAAAGTAATTTTTGGATTGCCATCACAATTGTCACTGATATTTAAAACAGGAGGTGCGGGTACTTCTTTATCACATTCCACTTCCAGATCATCCGGAGGATTAGTTACAACCGGCAATTCAGAATCTCCGGGACATTCAAAAATCTGAATGTCATCGATGAGCATTCCACAACATGGTGTCGCTCCGGTTCCAGTAAACTCCATAGTGGCAACAGAACCATCGGCAATAAAATCATACATGGTTTGAAACCAAATGACATTGCCATGATTGCTCGCATTCCAACTCACATTCAATAATGATCCTCCATTCACCGTCAATCGCGCTGAGACATTAGTTCCGATACTATGTATGGCATACCAAAATGAAATAGTATATCTACTACCCGCCGTTAAACCGGTTAATACATAGCTGGCTGAACCCAGAGCTTCTCCATGCAGGTCCATATGTTGTGTCGAACCATTCGGATTACCGGCCCCAAGATTTAAATGTCCTGCATGGTGTATACTAACCGATCCGGAATTAATATTCCATCCACTATAATTATCTCCTGCAAAATAATCAATCCAAATTCCAGGTGGTGCAGCAGGTGGTGCTTCAAAATCGAGGTTTGGAAAACTCAGTTCGATGGCAACACCGCAACAACAAGTTCCTTGTGCTGATATTATTAATGATGGAAATAAACTAATGAATAATAATATTCCCGTCTGAAAAAAAAGAGTGTAATTTATTTTTTGTAATAACTTCATTACCTGATCAAAGTCAAATCTCCATGAATTTCAATTTCCTCTAAATCTCCTTTTATAATTTTTGCATAGTAGATGAAAACACCAGGATTCATTTTCTCAGAATTCATTGTGCCATTCCATCCTGCAGTTTGATCATTTACCCGAACATTATGCGTTTCAAAGACTTTTTCACCCCAGCGATTGTAAATGAATAAGATTTCTACAATTGCATTCTCATCGCCTTGTAGGTAAAAATGATCATTGATGTTGTCGCCATTCGGAGAAAATGAATTTGGTGCATATACCGAACCAGATTTTTTTACCCGGATAAATATAGAATCAATTTGATTGCAACCACGATCATCAATTGCTTGCGTGTAGATCCAGGTATCCTGATCTGCAATAAAATTAACCTGCGGACAATTTGTACAATTGGTCAGATTGGAAGGACTCCAGAAAATAGTCTGCAGCGTTTTGTTCGATTGTAAATTCAGATTGATTGATGTTCCTTTTTTAACTTCAACATTGTTGCCAAGATCGATGATCAATTCCTGTGGATTCAATAAATTAAATTGTATTGAATCCGTTACGCATCCATTTTTATCTTGAATAAATATTTCATAGGAGCCGGGACTCAAATGCCCAATCTGATTTTGTGCGCCGAATTTTACATTATTTAAAATAAGATCAAAGGAGCTGCTAAAATCAGAAGGATTTAAAATCCTAAAGACACCATCATTCTCATTAAAACAAGATATCGAATCAAAATCAAATTTTAAACGCAGAGGAATATAGCTTGTATTGGTCAATATCAAACTATCACAGCCCTTTGAATTTTGTAATTTCAAAGTACTAAGTCCTTCATCATTTGGATTGCAACTTGTTTGATTGACTTGAGTAGTATCCGCAGGAATTAGTTGAGTATTAATAAAAACTATACTATCGCATCCTACTGTATTCCCTAAAAACAAAGTATCCAAACCTGAAATTGACGGGTCACAAGTCGTTTGATTAATGCGTGTCGTATCAGATCCGAGCAATTTTACTGTTAGGAAAACAACACTATCACACTCGCTTGTTTGATAAACATTAATTTCTGTTCTTGCAAGGAAAGGATTGCAAGTAGTTTGAATCACACGAACAGTATCCCAGGGAATAAAGTTAGTTGTTATTTGAATAATGCTATCACAGCCAAAATTATTTGTGAGTTTCTGAAATTGAATTCCAGATTGGGAAAAAACGCAAGTTTGTTGAGAAATAAAAATGGAATCTGATTGATTTAGAATAATATTTTCAATCACCAAACTATCACATCCGGATTGATTGATCAACAATTTTGAAAATGTCCCGGCTTGTGATTGATCACATGTTGCGCTTTGAATGTATGAAGTATCTAAAGGCAATGGAGTATGTGTAGTGATCACCAGACTATCACAAAAACCAAGCATGAATTTCACGGTATCAGTATATGTATTTTTCAAACCGCAGACTTTATCAACCAGGAAAGTCATCTGTTGTGGACTATATAAAGTAAAAACGGTAACGATACTATCACAACCCAGACTATTTGTTAAACTCAGAATTGTAGTATCTGCTTTGGATTGATCACAGGTATTTATTATAACTGAATTGCTATCTTTTCGCAGTGGGATGTTTTCGGTGATCACAAGAGAATCGCAAAATTGCCCAGGATATTTTAGGGTATCTTTTGAATATTGCATAATCGCGCAATCAAAATTTTGTAAATTGCTTATTGGAATTGGTCGCAAAACATATTTATTAAAAATCAGCGAATCACAGCCAGAAATATTTACCAGCGGAATAGTGTCAAATGATTTTTGTAAGGGATCACAGGTGTTAAGTTGAATGTAGGTACTGTCTGATAAGCGTTTTATCTTTTCGACAATTGTAATACTGTCGCAGCCATTGACAATATTGATAAATGTATCAATGGAATTTTGCGGATAACTGCAATAATAGTTTGTGATCCGAAACGTATCGCTGTTGCTGCGATAAGAAAAAATCGCCTTGCAACTATCGATGTTACCGCATCGATCCTTTGCATAAAAAGTAAGTGGCAATGGATTTTTTGTAGAGTCCCCATCAAAATTTGAACTCAGAATAACAGTATCACAATCTGTTGATGTTTTTGAAAAACCATTTGTACTCAACCAAATTCCCAATGAATCTTTGGTATTTGGAATACACACAAAATTTTTACTTACTGCTTTGACAATAAATCTTGGTGCGGAAGTATCCTGAATTATGAATTGTGCAAATTCAAAACTTTCATTTCCGCAATGATCTGTAGCAATAAATTCGACGAGTATGGTGTCGCAATATTTTTTAGGTGTATGATCATAATTGGTTCGCCAACTCACAGCTCCGCAGGCATCTGTCGCAGTTGCATTTCCATTTTTCTTTATCCAGTCATTGAATTCTTTAAGTACATCCTTGCTACAATCAAAGAGTTTACTTTCTGGAAGCTTGATGAATTGAGGAGGATTATTATCAATAACATCAATGACCTGATCTTCTATGGTGATATTTCCACAAACGTCTTTTATTTCCCATTCTCTTGTAATTTTTTTTGTGCAAGGATCAATGGTTTCTGTTTTTTCTTTTAAAGTGACAATAGGATTTGGATCGCAATTGTCGGTGACATTTATTTTGGGTGCTTTAGGTACGTCTTTAGCACATTCGACTTCGAGATCATCTTGCGGATTGGTGACTTCCGGTTTTTCCGAATCTCCAGGACATTCAAAAATGTGAATATCATCGACTAGTGTACCTGCAAATATCATAGCACCGGTACTGCTGAATTCCATGGTTGCAGTACTACCCATTGCCATAAATTCATAGCTTTCTTTTCGCCAAGAAACAGATCCGGAAACTGAAACCGTCCAGGTAACATTTAGCCATGCTCCATTGGCAATTTTTAAAGTTCCATCAGAAGAATAGCCACTACCGTTTTGAGCTGTCCAAAATTCAATGCGATATTGATTGCCGGAAGTAAGGCCAAACAGATCATATGAAATAGCTCCAAAGCCTGGAGAACCATGCAAGTCTACAAAAAAAGAAGCCCCATTCGGATTGCCCAATCCAAGATTGCCAACCAAAGCATCACAGTGGTCTATGGTAGCCCTGGAAACCGTCCAGCCTCCGAAATTTTGGCCAACCCCATAAGTAAAGAAAGTACCAGGAGCAGGTGAAGGCCCCGCTTCAAAGTCCAGGTTTGGAAAGAATATTTCTTCGAATTGACCACAACAGCAAGCTCCACCCATAGCAGCTTGGTCGGCAGGAACCAGAAATTGAGCCTTGACCATCAATGGCCAAAGGCAAATTATCCATATTGTAGCAAGCAGTTTCATCCAGGTCGGGTTTCGGAATCATAAAGTTCGGGATAAATTTGAGAATGAAAGAATTAAGGAATGAAAAAATGAAGGAATTAAGGAATGTCGGAGCGGAGTGGAGATCCTTTAAAGGAGGGAAAGAATGAAAAAATGAGAATGTAATTTGACCATTGACGGCCGACTACCGAGGGATGAAAATGAAAGAATGAAAGATAAGTGGATACAAAAATAGGTCTAATTTTTTTTAAAACATCTAACAACTAAAAAAGAGCAGCTATCCTTGGACAACTGCTCCTTCTATGAATTGAATTATCGACTGATTATTACTTCGTATCTGCTTTACGGGTCTTAAATTCGACATCTGCATTAGGATCCAGTCTTTCGTATTTAACTGTGATTCTTTTTGCTCCTTTTTTGCAAATATTTGTTGGTTTTGCTGTGGCTGACTTAGCATCTGCACAAACTTTTATTACTGGTGCTTTATCGCAAGTCTTATCACCGGCAACGCAAACACTGTAATTGACGCAACCTTTTTTAACATACAAATCCACACATTCTCCATTGTTGGAATATTCACCTTTTAATGGATTTGGTTTTGCGGATTCACCAGGCATTGATTTTTTTGATTCTTTAGAGATGTCAGCTTGTCCGTAGGCCTGTCCTGCATTTAACAAAAACATACTAAATAAAGCACAACTCAGAATTTTGAAAAAATTTGATTTCATGTTTTTTGAATTTTTAATATGATAAAATAATTGTTTACTTTTCAACGAGGCTTGCAAACCTAAGGAAAGTCCAGGATTTTGTCGCAAATATTACGTCAGGTAATATCAAAATAAAGAAAAGGTTATCAGGCAGGGAGAAAATTAAAGAATTAAAGAATGAAAGAATGAAAAAATGGAAGTTTGTTACTTAGGGTATATTTTTTTATCATCGCCCATTGCTTATTACCAATTATTCAGCAAGGTATCCAAATTTCCCGTTTCTAAAGTCCTCAAAAGCTTGACGGATTTCCTGTTCGGTGTTCATGAGGAATGGACCGTATGCAGCAATGGGTTCATGCAATGGATGACCAGCCATGAATAGAATAGTGGCTTTTTCTTTTGCTTCGATTTTTATTTTATTACCATTATTATTAAACAGGGCGAAATGGTCTTGAGGAATGCTTTGTCCATCAGATATTGCAATTCCTTCAATCATCAAAGCACTAACATTATATTCTTCTGGAATTTCAATTTCAAAAACTCCTCCGGCTTCTAATTTTATAACATAGAGTTCAATGGGTGAAAATGTCTGTGCAGGACCTTTGACTCCATTAAATTCTCCGGCGATAACTTCAACAACTCCGTGATCCAATTGGACGATGCCTTTTTTATCAGCAGTGATTTCCTGATATCGTGGAGAAATCATTTTGAATTTGGCAGGAAGATTGATCCAAAGTTGTACCATTTGAAATAGCCCTCCTTTTTTACTGAATTCTTCTTCATGATACTCCTTGTGCAAAATACCTGAAGCAGCAGTCATCCATTGAATATCACCCTCGCCGATTACACCATGGTTTCCCGTGCTGTCGTTGTGTGCGATCTTTCCATGATAGGCAATGGTTACCGTTTCAAAACCGCGGTGCGGATGTACTCCAACACCCCTCGGTTCTTCCCTTGGTGAGAAATCAACTTTGGAGTTGTAGTCCATCATAAAGAAGGGGCTCATTCTCGTCTTGCCTAAATTATGTCCTGAGGGAAAAAAATTATGAACCCTGAAGCCATCTCCCACCATATGAGGTGG
>JAYVIT010000369.1:0-2016 GCA_043769965.1 Saprospiraceae bacterium | reverse complement strand
TCCTCTATTCGTTCGCGTAACATGCCAGGTATAGAGTCTCTCATAATATGGTATGCACCTATTTGTATACAATAACTTGTGGTGGTATCCATTTGATATATCTCTGAAAAATTTGCATATAACATTCTCTCTCTAAATTCGAGGTCTGCATTGTAGCCATCGATCTTTAAGCCATAGGAATAAATATAAGATCTCAGAATTCTGTGTACAAGGTAGTAATCCTCCTTGTAATATGCTTTTAACGCAGCCATCACCTTAGGCTGCTCAAATGTAGCTTTGAAGGTATTGTAAACAGCAAGTCTGACAGTGTCCTTATTGTATAAACGAGCATCCCATATATATTGCAGAAATGGTTGAATTGTATTATTAATAAGTTTGCAAGTATCAATTAAAGTCTGCGGAAAACTAATATTATTGTATATACGATCACTCTTTGTTTTCTTATTTTTCTGAATATCAGGATAAGGTTCAAAAAAAGACAACCAAAACAATGCATTAATAGCGTTTAGATTGTGATAAGATAAATCAAGATCGATACATTTTAGCTGGATATTAGTATCATTTTTAGCAAGATGGTTTATATTGTAAACCTTTCCCAATTGATACTCCTGATGTAAAAAATAAATCCAGGAACTATCGCCCGTTTCCATAAATTTTGTAAAAAAATACTCAACATGGATGGGTGCCTCCAAAATAAAATTTGTAACTGCACAATTTGAACCCAAATAGTTAATAATATCTGATTCTGCTGAAAGTTGATGCGTGATTTGTGTTTTTCCAGCAGATAAACTCGGATTTTCCGCAACATCAAGATGGGCCTCTCCAATTATATAAATTTTCCTGTTCGTCGGAATAATATCTGAGGGTTTGGCACAATTTTCCTGCGCCTCACTGCACGAAACCATCAATTGTAGAATAATACAAAGAAAGAATAATCTAATATAGCTGCTTTGTTCATCCATTACTCAAAACTACGTTTTTTGCATTTGAATTGCCAATTACTGGCAATTATGCTAAAATTTAGTTAATTTTAGTCAACTAAATCATTGAATATGCGTTTTTTTCTTTTTATTTTCCTAATTCACGGTTTTGTTATTAATCCGATTCTGGCACAAACATCCAAACCCGAAACCGTGTACGGTCCGAGTTGCACCTATAAATTTATTCCTCCAAATGGCTGGTTGATTGATAAAGAAAGTGGTAAGGCAGAAGCCTTAGCAGTATTTTACCCGATTGGTTCCACCTGGGTTTATTCAGACATAGTGATGTATACCAACTATGTTCCCTTTAAGTCGGAATATAAAACAGTAAACGATATCGTGAATATAGATATCAATGATGCCGCGATGTCACACAAAACAATTTCAATTGAACATAAATACGATATCAGTGCCGGTGGAACTATATTGGCACAACTTGTTTATTACACAGGGTTTGTTATGGACGGGAAAACAATGTATCAGGCTAATGCATATATCCCAACACCAAATGGTTGTGTAGTCCTGATCCTATCGTCAAGTTATAAATCAATATTTTATGATACCTTAAGCATTTTCGAAAAAACCGTCGCAACTTTTATTTTTGTGGAATCTGTTAAAATGAAATAGTCATTTGAGAGGAAATGGATCGTATGTAATATAATAGGTCTCAGCATTCCAGTAAGAATATTTATTTTTTCCAACTAATTCTTTTGTTTTTTACTAAACCAATCCAAATATTTCTCTAATTGCGAAACAAGATAATAAGGTAGATTTAATAATTGATATCTTTTCCCATTGGGTGTTATGGCTTCAGTAATATTTAATTCTCCTCCATAACATCGAATTGCCATTGTATGCGGTGCCAGATCCATAAATAAATGCAGCGATTTTAATTTTCCTTCCTTACCGGATTTTACCTCAATCGGTATTAGCTGTCCTTCAAAAGGGTATAAAAAATCAACCTCTGCCGAACTTCCTTTTTTTTCTTTTACCCAAAAATGTAAGTCACTTAAAGCAGTATATTGAAAGGCAAGAA
>JAYVIT010000368.1:0-2712 GCA_043769965.1 Saprospiraceae bacterium | reverse complement strand
GCCACCACGGCATATATAAAGATCCATGTAACCATCGTGGTTTATATCCACTGTAGATACACCACTATGCCAGCCATCAAATTTCCGGATTCCTGCTTTCTCAGAAATATCTTCAAATTTTAGATTACCAAGATTTCGATAAAACCTGTCACCTACCTGATTACCGGTAAAATAAATGTCTTGTAAACCGTCATTATCGAAATCCGCGATGGCTACTCCAGCTCCATTATAGATATAATTGAAAGAATAAATATGTTCTGTAGCCGTTTCTGTAATTTCATTATTAAATGAAATTCCTGTTTCTTCAGGATTAAGCAGTGTAAAAAGCTGACCTGTAAAACTATCATTTTTAGCCTTTGAACAAGAGCCAAATAGAATTAAAAAAATAAAGCCAATTTTTAATACATACTTAGCTTTTATCATGCTCATTTTTTTTGGTTTAGGTGGCAAAGTTATCAAAGTTCGAATTGAAAATAAGGGATATTAACAAGCTATTGAAAAAGTCATTCTAAAATAATCTTACTTTTGTACCCTAATTTTTAATATTTATGAACAAATTAATATATATACTTCTAAGTGCTTATTTGATTGTCAATTTCTTTCAATGCAAATCAGACAAGCCTGTTTCTTCTGAATCTGAATCCAAATTATCAACAACTTCTGGTAAAGTTGAGCCGAATGCTGATCCAATGCTGATCCAGCTACCAGCTGAAGTTTATAGACCTGAAGGAATGAGGCCTTTAAACGTTATGGAAATGTTTGATTTTGGTACCGCAAATCCAGCACTTGTAAGAAATCTTCCACTTAAAGATAAAAATGGAAATCCTGTACCCTATAAAATTATGGAAAATCTTGAGAAACCCGTCTTTATGCAAATGTATGCCAATGACAGCAATCGCGTGGTTGAAGGTGTTGTAGTAGAATTGACGGACGACATTAAAAGCATAATCATGAAAGTCCGAATGGTAAAAAGTGGTAATTAAACAATTTTGGATTTAAGAAAAGAATACTTCTTTTATTGCATCTTCATATCACCGACTGATTCTTTACTAATTCCTTCATCCATTTTCTTCTTAGATTTGAATAAATCCAGTGTCACAGTAATTTCATGTGAGCCATTATTATAATTCTGGAAGTCTAAATAAGATTGATCATAGGAATAGAAAAATCCCAACTGGTTAAGTTTGATTCCACCCAACATAGAGATCCTGTGCCAGGAAGGATTGTAACTATATGTAAATCCAGCGAATAATCTATCATCCATCATTCTTGCCAATAAATTGAAATCTGCTCCGAAAGGAACATCCGAAATTTTTCGTATTCCAATAGATGGTTCTATGACTACTCTGTATTCCGGCATTCTTAAAATCGCACCCAGGAAACCGGTGAAATTGACTGGCTTTTCAGCTTTTGGCTGCGTTGAAGTCGTACCTGTTTCATCCAGTCTTGTTTGAACAAGATGCGGGATACTGATTCCCAATTTAAATTTTCCAAGTATTTCTGTATAGAATCCAAAATCCGCAGCAAAGTACTTTTCTCCATTTACGGCCGCATTAATCTTTGGATCGTTGTTTTCATGCAATGGATCAGTTAAAGCTTCATTATCCAGACTATACTGAATGTAAGCACCGGAGATTCCAAATGCCATCTTCATATCATTGCTGGCCTTGAATTGGTAAGCATAATTGATTTGCCCTAAAAAGCGATTCGCAACGCCAAAATTTTCTGAATAAATCATGGCACCCAATCCCATGTTTGGCGCAGGACTTCCGTCAATAGCCAGTGTAAGCCCCTTTGGCGAACCTTCGAATCCGGCCCATTGATTTCTGTAATTCAACAAAATTTTTCCATCACCATTGAATCCGGTATTTGCAGGATTGATCAGGGATAGATTTAGGTAATAATGATTGTATACTGCCTGTGTTTTTAATGCAGTAGCATAATCTTGAGAATTTACTGCTTGAATAAAAGCCAGACCAATTATTAAGACCAGAATATTTTGATATTTTTTCATGATAGTTATATTATCGATTTACAAAAACTTATCTAACAATTGTCACAGTTCCTTTGTAATAAGCATCGTCCTTACCGGATTCTTTGACTTTGAGTACCCATAAATAAGTGCCCTCTGTCAAATCTTCGTTGTCGCTATTAACTCCATTCCAGTCATTGGTATAGTTGGATTTTGAATAGACTATATTTCCCCATCGGTCATAGATGGTTAATACATTGTCATTATCTAAAGCACATTCTATGACGAATGCATCATTGAATCCATCTCCATTAGGTGAAATGGCCAATCTTCCAAGATAACAATCTATTGAAGGTCCGTCATCATCACAAACTCTGAAGGTTTCTGTTGCAGAACATCCATTGGCATCTGTAACCGTAATACTACAATCTCCTGCTTTTAGATCATTAGCAATTTTACTAATGGATCCATTGCACCAATTGTAAGTAAGCGGTTCTACGACACCATTGGTAATCGCTTCGTATTGACCATCAAATGTTGTTTTATCCGTAGCGCATTGAATTTTTTTGCTTGATAGTGTAATTGGTGGAGCGTCATTGACGATCAAAGCACTAGATACTTTTTTAAAGCCGGCTGCATCAGTTACTGTAACACTATACGATTGTCCAGGACAAAGATTTATGGCAACACTATCAGTGAGTGTTGCACTATGTGACCATTTGAAACTAAATGGCAATTTA
>JAYVIT010000367.1:0-3865 GCA_043769965.1 Saprospiraceae bacterium | reverse complement strand
TTTAAAAGGGATTCAAGATATCAAGTATGGTGTAAAAGCGGGAAGAAAAGGAGGATTGCTAAAGAATAATTGTTTGAATTCAAAGCCAATTGCAGAATTTGAAGTATGGATCAACGCAAAAAACAGGTTTAAGTAATCATTAACATAGCGTTTGAAATAGAATAAATTGCTTTCCTTTTTATGAGGCTAATTTTACAACCGATTTCTTATAATTAATTAAAATCATTTATCCACCATGAAAAATTTGAATTTATTATCATTAGTTCTTTTTAGTGCATTCTTAGGATTAAATGCATGTAAAAGCGATAAAGCGGGCACCGAAGCTGATGCTTTAGAAGCAGCAGCCACCTCAACAGATCCTAATGCAGCAGCAACTGCAGTAACACCAGAAGGAACTCCAGCACCAACAGGACCAACAACTACTGTAGAGTATTCTGAAATGGTTTATGATTTTGGTGAAGTAATGGAAGGTGAGCATGTAAAATATGCCTTCAAATTCAAGAATACAGGTACAGAGCCATTAATAGTTTCTGATGCTAAAGGTAGTTGTGGTTGTACAGTTCCGGATTGGCCAAGAGAGCCAATAGCACCAGGTGCTACAAGTGAAATCAAAATTGAGTTTGATTCAAAAGGAAAAGGCAGCGATGACGGACAAAAACAAACAAAAAAAGTTACCGTTACTGCAAACACCAATCCTCCGCAGACATATCTGACAATTACAGGAGTTGTGAAAAAAGATCCTAAAGCTCCAAAAACTAATCCAGCAGCACCACCAGCTAATTAATTTGAGTATAAATAAAATTTAATAACGACCCATTCTGGAGATTTCAGGATGGGTTGTTTATTTTTGAGCATCCTATGGAAAAAGTAACTTCCTATTTATCATTAATTAAATTTAGTCATACCATTTTTGCTCTGCCTTTCGCAGCAATTGGGTTCTTCATTGGTACCCGGGCGGTAGGATTTGAATTGCTGGATTTTAAATTACTTCTGTTAGTATTAATTTGTATGATCACTGCAAGAAATGCTGCAATGGCATTCAACCGGTGGGCAGATCAGGAAATTGATAAAAAAAATCCAAGAACACAATCCAGAGAAATTCCAGCTGGGATTATCACGTCCAAACATGCTTTGATATTTGTGATTATAAATTCCATCCTATTTGTACTTTCTGCTTTTTTTATAAATATTCTCTGCTTGTTATTATCTCCGATTGCTTTGTTAATCATACTCGGTTATAGTTACACAAAACGATTCTCCTGGTTGTGTCATGTTTTTTTAGGATTGGGACTTTCTCTTGCACCCATTGGCGCTTATTTGGCAGTTACCGGACACTTTCATGTTTTACCAATTTTATATTCTGTTGCAGTAATATGTTGGGTGGCTGGTTTTGATATTATCTATGCATTACAGGATATAAAATTTGATCAGGATCAGCATTTATTATCAATCCCTTCCAAATTTGGTTTATCTAAAGCATTAGTAGTTTCTTCTTGTCTTCATGTAATTTGTGCAATTAGTATCATGATAGGCGCCTGGATGCTACATCGCGAATTTGGTTTAAGTTATCTTATGTTTGCAGGAAGTTTTTGTTTTGTCGGACTCCTCATCACGCAACACATTCTTATTGGAAAAGGAGATTTAAGTAAAATTAATCTTACTTTTTTTACAACTAATGGTATCGCAAGTGTCCTTCTTGCAGCTGGAACTATATTGGATTTTTATTTCTGAGTTTCTAAAAAACGGACTAGTTTTTTTATGGCCATACTCCTGTGGCTGATTTTTACTTTTATTTCATCATCCAATTCTGCAAAACTTTGATTGTAGGACTCAGGGATAAAAACAGGGTCATAACCAAAACCGTGTTTCCCTTTTGGTTCTAAAGCAATTACTCCACTGACCGTTCCTTCAAATAAATATTCCCGATGATCATAAATCAGTGCTATTACTGTGCGGAATCTGGCTTCGCGATTGGTTTTATCCTTCATTTTTTTTAACACTAATTGAATATTATTTTCATCGTTTCGCTGTTCTCCGGCATATCTGGCTGAACGTACCCCAGGTTCTCCATTCAGGCTTTCTATTTCAAGGCCAGAATCTTCAGCAAAACAATTTTCATTTAATAATAAATGCAAATACCTTGCTTTAATTAGTGCATTTTCTTCCAGAGTCTTTCCATTCTCTTCAATTTCTTCTAATAGTCCAATGTCATTTAAATCTTGTAACTGATAAGAGTCCGGCAATACTTTTCGAATTTCTTTTTTCTTATTAGAATTATGTGAAGCAATTATGAGTTTCATTTAAATTGATGGAAAATAAGTTTAATTAGTAATTTCTTATGGAAATGGATTATAATTATTTTTTACATGCATGATTGATTAAATAAAATTTTAAATTCATTAAATGATAATATGGAAATATTGTAACTGGGATAGAATATTATCTGTTTTAACTTGAAAATTAATGAAGACATGTTTGAACGAATACAGCAAATAAACTCATTTGTTTCAGATTATATACTAAACATTTGTTTTAATTGTGTCCACAGTAATTTTTTAGATAATTCATTGGAATAGCTTTGCAACGAGTTGGCAAATAAAATCCTGTTATTCGTAATATGATATACGTGATGAATGAGTTCAAATCCCTGAAGTTTTAGTTGTGAAGGCTTTATGCCAAAACAAAGAATGACGGCATTGTCAGGAAAAGGTAAAGAATGTAAGGGATAGATTGTATTTGGATTGCAAGATATGATTTTCAAATTTTCATCAATCCGAAGATTCAATGCTGCAATTATTTTTTGTAAAAACGCGAATAAGTCCGATTGATTTAATTCACCTTCATCAATAAACATGTATGCGGGTAAACCCTGAGAAGTACTTAGGGTAAACCCTGAATTTTCGGGGATCTGATAGTAAAAATCACGATGGCTAACTTTTTTCAAAACTTAATATCAAATTGAATTGTTCGAAAAATTATTAAGATCTAAAATTAGAAATTCCTGACGAAAATCTTTAACTTTGTTCAAAACCAATTATATGGAAAATAGAATCAGTACACATCGGATCCGTCAATCCAGAATTGCGGAAGTGGATTTTAACAATATACCATTTGGCAATGTGTTTGCCGATCATATGTTTGTTGCTGATTTTGATGGACAACAGTGGAAAAATTTTGAGATTCGCCCTTTAGAGAAAATTCCTTTACATCCGGCAACGATGGCCTTGCATTATGGTCAGGAGATATTTGAAGGAATGAAAGCTTCGATTTCAGAGGATGGAGTGCCTCTTTTGTTCAGACCTGAAGATCATGCACAACGATTAAATGCATCTGCAAGAAGAATGTGTATGCCAGAATTTCCAGAAACTATTTTTGTAGAAGCATTAAGCCGTCTGGTGCATCTGGATAGAGCCTGGATACCTACTGGAGAAGAGAGTTCCTTATACATCCGCCCTTTGATGTTTGCTACAGATGAACATATTGGAGTGAGGTCTTCCAATACTTTTAAATTGATCATTATGAATTTACCATCGGGTCCATATTATAGTAAACCGGTGTCATTACTTGTCGAAGATCACTATGTTCGTGCAGTAGAGGGTGGAGTTGGTGAAGCTAAAGCAGCAGGCAATTACGGAGGAAGTTTATATCCGACTAAAATAGCCAAGGATAAAGGTTATGATCAAGTCATGTGGATGGATGCTCACGAATTTAAATATGTACAGGAAGTTGGTACAATGAATATTTTCTTCGTTTTAAAAAATGTAGTATTAACACCGAATTTAAGCGGAGCAATCCTTCGTGGCATTACCCGGGAAAGTATAATTACTCTAATTAGGGATAGAGGAATTTCTGTTGAAGAACGTCC
>JAYVIT010000366.1:0-3242 GCA_043769965.1 Saprospiraceae bacterium | reverse complement strand
TATCCTCAAGCAGGAGAATATACGGTCAGAATAAAGGGTAAATTTTTACCTTCCAATTCTGTAAATTATTATTTACTTCAGGAAGCAGAAGACAAACTTTTGAGATTAAACTTTCCAATTGGAGGAGAAAAATTTAATATCACAGAAAATACACAAGTTCATTATACTGCTTATGGTATTGACATTATCAACATATTGTTTTCATCTGATGCAGGAAGAAATTGGCAATCCATTGGAGTTGGACAAGCAGGTACCAGATTACTTTCATTTCTCATTCCAAATAATTTATCTTCTGATTCCTGTCTCATTGAAATTACTCAAGGCAATGAAAAAGACCGAAGCGGTTTTTTTACAATAACAAATGGCGTACAAGGATTTCGTGTTACTAAATTTTGTCCGGATGAAATTGAATTGAGTTGGAGACGAAATTCAAGAGATAGTTTTCAAATTTATCAGCTTGGAGAGAAGTACATGGATCCAATTGCAAAGACATCAGATACTATTATTTCATTGCCTAATAATGATCCACGTGTGAAATATTACTTTTCAATAGCAGGGTATGAAAATACACTTTTATCCAGAAGAGAAACAGCAATTTCAACTCCGGATACACTGATCGGTTGCAATATTACCAGTGATTTAGCATTGGCCAATTCGGGATCAAATCCATTGGAATATTATAGCTGCGGCGATCTACAAATTTATCTTCGTATTCATGTGATCAATCGTACAAATAAAATTCAATCTGGATTTACAATTAAAGCCTACAGCAAAAGTCAGATTGTCGAACAGTATTATCCAATATCTATAAATCCTTTCGATACAATTGAAGTACCTTTTGATCAGGAAATAATCGTTGAAAATTTTGGAATTCACCAAATCACTGCATGGCTGGAATTTGATCAGGATGAAAATTCATTTAATGATACTGTATTTATAATAGCAAATTTTATTGAGCTTCCGGAGAAAAATGGAACATATCCTATAATAGAAAGTTTTGATGACAATTTGTTTCCACAAGAATGGATACAAAAAAATGAAGCATTTGATTCCAAATGGAATATTGTTAAAGTAAATGATAAAAATGGTGTGATTGGAAATGCGATTATGTATGCAAATCAAAATTCAATTTATAATGCTACGAATATGAAGCTTGTGTCCAAAACAGCAGATTTAACGAATTCAATTGAGCCTTATTTGTATTTGGATTTTGCACAACATCATTTTACAAATAATATTTACTTCGACAGCATTCGTATTAAAGTAAAACAAGTTTGTGGAAATGGTATAAAAGAAAGTGTGTTGCTTAATGCTATATCTACAGAATTGAATACAGTGGATACTACGCGCAATCAAAATTGGCTTCCTAATGATACTGCCTGGTTTTGGTTGGCATATGATTTGTCAGAATTTAAAGGTTCAAAAATCATTGTAGAATTTGAAATCGTAAGAGGAATAGGGGACCGCACTTTTTTGGATAATGTTCAAGTCAGAGAAAAACTTCCTGAAACAAGATCAGCCGATTTTAATATTAATCCAACTCCGGGATGTAATCAAAAGTTTATTCGATTTAATGACACTTCTGCTATTGATGGCAACCGATACTTATGGGATGTGGGTGTAAACGGTGTGCCCCGGGTGCATAATGGTAAAGGTCCATTTACAACGAGGTATACAACTTCAGGAAACAAAAGGACAGTGCTTAAAGTAAAATCAAGTATAAATAATGATGCAATTGTGATTAAAGAATTGAGCATAGTAAATGCAGCAAGTGCTGGATATAATTATAGCATACTGAGTGGAATGACTGTTAAATTTAATAATACTTCGGTGAATGCTGTTACCTATTTATGGGATTTTGGCGATGGTATAACAACCACAGAAAGAAGCCCAACACACACTTACGATTCGGCAAAAATTTACCGGGTAAAATTAACCATCACAAATCCATGTGGCACCTACACGCGATCAATAAATGTAGATTTGACAATTACCGCTAATGAAGATCTAAGTGCTGAGCAACTTGTAGAAATTTATCCGAATCCAGCTTACAATGAAGTATTTATTAGAAGTAAAGAACGAATAATTTCATATAGACTATTTAATGCAGAAGGAAAGTTGGTTTTGCAAAAATCAAATATTGATGCAATGCAAACAAATTTATTGATAAAGGAACTAGCATCGGGAATTTATTCAATCACAATCACAACTGATAGACAACAGCTTACCAGAAAAATAGAAAGGAGGTAAGAACTTTAAGAATGCAATCTTGCTTGTCGGGATAAAAGTATTTCTTCTGTTTCTTTCCGGTCAGGATCAGGCACACAACAATCTACTGGGCAAACAGCAGCGCATTGAGGTTCTTCATGGAATCCCATACATTCGGTGCATTTGTCCGGAACAATAAAATAATATTCATTACTTATCGGCGATCTTTTGGCAGAGACAGCTACTTCTGTTCCGTCTTCCAGGATATAGCTTCCTTTTAATTTAGTTCCTTCTTCCATTGCCCATTCAATGCCGCCTTCGTAAATTGCATTATTTGGACATTCGGGTTCGCATGCTCCACAATTGATGCATTCGTCAGTGATGATGATTGCCATGGCGCAAAGTTAAACATTCGAGGTTTCAAAAACCTCGAATGTTTAGAACTCGGAGGTTTTTGAAACCTCCGAGTTCTAGAGAGGTTTTCAAAACCTCGGAGTTCTAAAGGGGGATGTTGCCGTGTTTTTTTCTCGGAAGATTGTCCACTTTATTTTGAAGACTTGCAAACGCTTTGATGAGTTTTATTCTGGTTAAAGAGGGATCGATGACTTCGTCAATAAAACCTCTGGCGGCTGCATGATATGGATTTGCAAACTTTTCAGCATATTCAGCTTCCTTGTCTAATAATGTCTGAAGAGGATTTGCCGAAGACTCCATTTCTTTTTTAAAGATTATTTCACTTGCACCTTTTGCACCCATCACTGCAATTTCAGCAATCGGCCATGCAAAATTAAAATCTGCGCCAATGTGTTTACTATTCATTACATCATAAGCTCCACCATACGCTTTTCTAGTAATGACTGTAATTCTTGGTACTGTTGCTTCACTGAAAGCGTACAACAGTTTTGCACCATTACTGATTACTGCATTCCATTCCTGATCAGTGCCTGGAAGGAAACCAGGAACATCTTCAAATACCAAAAGGGGAATATTAAAACAATCGCAAAACCTTACAAAACGGGCAGCTTTTTTGGATG
>JAYVIT010000365.1:0-2289 GCA_043769965.1 Saprospiraceae bacterium | reverse complement strand
AACAGAACTTCCCGCAAGTGTACCCGATCGGCACGCATCAGTTATGACAATTACCTTAGATTTATTCTGAATGGAAATTGTGGAAATAACTTCCTGCAGCATCGGCAATGCAAATGCACCTCCGGAAATATAAACTCTTGCAGGCGCATCCCAACATAGTAAAAATCCCGGTTGTGTTAATGTTTTTTTCTCAACATCTCCATGTCCGGAAAAGTAAATAATGACTTTATCATTCTCTTTTGCATTTTCCATCAACCAATCCAAAGCAATTCCAAATTGCGCCATCGTCGCTTGTTGGTTGATCAATACTTTTAAATGATCATTGTCTAACTTACCACCAGCATTCGATCTTAAATAATTCGCGAATGCTTCTGCATCTTTATCTGCAAATCGTAAATCGGGAATGGCGGGATCCTGGTAGTCGGAGATGCCGACGACGACAGCGTAAGAGGAAGTTGATAGTTGTTGGTTGATGGTTGATAGTGAAGAGACGCCTTTTCCCGAATTCGAGTTCGGGACAGGTTGTTGGGCTGTAATTGATGTAACAAAAAAAGTAAATGCAAAAATTATAATCTTGTTTTTCATTTTTTTATTCTTGAAGTGGGAAATAGTCGTCAATGATCAGTTGTCGGTAATTGGTAGATTAAATAGTATTTTTTCATTTATTTCATTTTATCCGGAAAGTACTTTTTCATCAAAATATTCCATTCTGGCAAAACACGAAGGCGTGTAAGATCTTCATCTTGTTGCAGCATTTCAAAAGCAAGACCTTGTAAAGAATGCAAAAGACACAGTCCTTGATAAGAAACATCATCATTTTCTGTGTTGAGTATAATATTTTCTTTATTTGCTTGTATGGCTTGTTCCAAGTATTCAAATGCTTTTATATGCTGACCATTAGCCGTATAAAAATAAGCCATTCCAAAAAATGCAGGACCAAAATCGGATTTAATTTGAAGCGATTTAAGAAATCCAATTTTAGCGTCCTCCATTAAATTGATTTTATACTTGACGAATGCTAACAATGTAATTGGATTCACAAAAGCTGAATCAATTGAAATCGCTTTGGTAAAATTTCTCATCGCTTCATCATATCGACCTGCATGAATATATAACCAACCCAAATTATTTAATGCATTCGTATTGAAAGAATCCAATGAAATGGACTTGAGGTACACCATTTCAGCATCCTTTAACCGATTCATCCTGCTATAAACCCACGCAAGATTATTATATCCGTATACAATCGTAGAATCCAAGGCTACTGCTTTTTTAAAAGCAATTTCACTTTTACTATACTCTTTGGTTTCAATATAAAAATATCCCAGAGATCCCCACCTCACTGAATTAGTTGAATCAAATGAAATGGCTTTTTGATAAGCTTTTTCAGCGTCTTCATAACGCTTCAACTTACTATAAACTAAACCAAGATTAAGCCAAGCCTTGACATTTTTTGAATGCAGTGAAATAGCTCTTAAACAAGCTTTCTCCATATTATCATATTGGCCCAGTCCAGAATAAGACACCGCAAGATTTAACCATGAATTTACGCGCATAGAATCGATTGAAATAGCTTTAATAAATACGCGTTCACCTTCCTTGTATCTATTGGTTTCGTTGTATAATATACCAAGATTAATCCATGCCAAGAAATAAGTAGAATCGAGCCGAATACAATTTTTATAAGCCTCTTCAGCCTTAGAATTTTGCTTAATACTATAATAAAACCATCCAAGTGAATTGTAGTAAGATCTATTTGTCGAATCAAATTGTATTGTCATTTTATATGCATGCTCAGCATCAGAATACTTTTTAATATTGTGATAAAAATAGGCTAAACTCAAATAAGATTTAGAGTTTGATGTGTCAACAGAAATTCCCTTCTCATAAAAGCTCTCTGCTCTAATTGTATCACCGATTTCAAAATAATATCTTCCAATTTGAAAGTATGATTCAGCTTTTGATGTGTCCATCGAAATGACTTTATAGAATATTTTTTCTGCTTCAGAAAAATATTTACTCCTTTGATAAGCATTGGCTAATGAACTTAAAGTCCATATAGACGAAGAGTCATAGTTTTGAACATTATCAATTAATTTTAATGCTTGTTCAAGTCTATTGGTCTTTAAATATATTTCAGTTAAATAAACATTACAACCGACATCATTTGGCTCAATATCTAATCCTTTCTTATAATAAAATTCAGCCTTATTAAAATTATTGTAACTACTCAGGGCATAAGTTAGCAATATTCTTTAATACCTGAAAAACATTCTTCTGTTGTTTAAT
>JAYVIT010000364.1:0-5807 GCA_043769965.1 Saprospiraceae bacterium | reverse complement strand
CCATTGTTGTTGTTTTTAGTTGCAAACCAAAATTACAACAATTGAGTGGGTAGCAATTGCTGCCCACTTTTTAAAATTTTAGTCGGTTAGTAGTGATTTATTTTATTATCAATTTTTGAGTTTGTATAAAATTTTCATTTGTTTCAACTTGAATAAAATACAAACCCTTTTTCCAGCCAGAAGTTGAAACATTAATTGAATTATTTATATGGTCATTCAATGAAATAAATTGCAATTTACCAATTTAATTCCTAAATTATAATTTCACATTATAGTATTGTTGTCGATCAATGGTCGGCGGTCAATCTTTTCAATCCCATTTTAACAAAAAAATAATCTCCCTAAAATTTTAATTCACTAAATTTGATCTTCAAGTTTTTTTTATGAATAGATCAGACTTTATACAAATCTGGAGAGATAGAAGGGTAGCAAATCCGCCTTCGCCTACTGCTGCGCTTGACCCATATACGGGCCCATGGACAAGAAGAGAAGCTGTTCACTTATTGCGGAGATTAACATTTGGGGCGAAAAAGAAGGATGTAGATAAAGTCCTTACACAAGGTTTACAAACAACTTTGCAAAGTTTGTTGACCCTTGATGCGATTCCGGCACCTCCAGTAAATATTTACAGCACCACACAAAAGCCAGATCCGGATATTGCTTTCGGACAAACATTTGTCAATGCACCAATTAATGCGGCATTGCCACCGGAATATTATCAGGCAAGAGTGGATGTAGTGAAAGCATGGTGGGTTGGAAATATGATTCGCCAGAACACGAATATCACAGAAAAAATGACGCTCTTCTGGCATAACCATTTTGCTGTTGAAGCGGATTCATTTACTGTCGCACAAGCTACTCATCAATATTATAAATTGCTTCGCGACAATTGTCTTGGTAATTTTAAATCGTTTGCAAAATTGATTACCATTAATCCTGCAATGCTTCGTTATCTCAATGGATATTTAAACAGTGCAACCGCACCGGATGAAAACTATGCAAGGGAACTACAGGAATTATTCACAGTTGGCAAAGGACCCGATTCAAAATATACAGAAGACGATGTCAAAGCAGCTGCAAAAATATTAACAGGATTTACAATCAATCCTTTGGTTCCGCCTCCTTTTGTTTATGTGTTTAATTTTGTGGCGCATGATTATACAACGAAGCAGTTTTCTGCATTTTATATTAATAAAGTAATTACCGGTAAAGGAGAAGCAGAATTGGATGAGTTGATCACCATGTTGTTTGATAATATCGAAACATCGAGACATATCTGCAGAAAACTATATCGCTTCTTTGTGTATTACGAAATCGATGATCAAATAGAACAAAATGTAATTATTCCACTTGCAGATTATTTAAAGCAACAAAACTTTGATATTAAAAAAGTCCTCGAAAAATTATTCAGTTCAGAACATTTTTATGACATCGCAAATCTTGGATGTGTAATAAAAGATCCATTGGATTATTCAGTTGGCTTGTGCAGGGAATTTGATGTTGCGTTTCCAATTCCAATACCTTTGAATGATGCTTCGCTGATCAATCAATACCTTTCCTGGGGAGGAATTGCATCGTTGGCTGCATACCAGGGCTTGAATATAGCGGATCCACCTCTTGTTGCAGGTTGGCAGGCATGGTATCAGCAACCTCAATATCACGAGATCTGGATTAATGCAGATTCTTTGGCAAACAGAAATCGCGTTGCAGAAGGAATCACAAGTCCCAATGGTATCCAAATTTTAACCATCGCACTTAAAATGAATCCAACAATATTCGCAGCTCAAATGCCAAATCCAAGTTCCGCTATTGACTTAGTAAAAGATTCTGTCAGCTATTTATACAATTATGATTTGTCTGCAAAATCGTATGATTATTTTAAATCCAATCTCATCGCCGGTTATCCCGATGATAGTTATTGGACCACAGCCTGGCTTGGTTATGCAGCAAATCCAAATGATGCTAAATTGAAGAATGCAGTTGTTACAAGATTGAGTGCATTGTATAGGGAAATTATTTCGCAAGCGGAGTATCATCTTTCTTAAAAAATGCGACAGCCGACGGATGACCACCGACGGCCGTAAATCAAAAAGTAAAAATTAAGAATGAAAAATGAATAATTGTAAATTGCGAATTTATTCTTTAAATAAACTAATAGCTAGCAACTGTATTGCGGCGGTCGGCGGTCATCCGTCGGCGGTCATTATATAATTATTAAATTAATGTAAAAACTTCCACCCATGTTTCGTCGTAAATTTTTAAAAACAACAGCAGCCGGAGTCATTGTGCCAACTGTATTAAATGGACTTCCGGTAAAAGCATATAGCAATAATTCTATTTTAGATGCATTGGTGAATCCGGGTGTTGATACCGATCATGTTTTGGTATTGATTTATCTCGGTGGAGGAAATGATGGAATCAATACGGTAGTACCAATTGATCAATACAGCAAGTATGTTGCTGCAAGACCAAATGTTTTTATTGAGCAAAATAAATTACTTTCAATCAATGGACAAACTAAACTTGCATTGCATCCATCGCTGAAAGGATTTCAAACTTTATACAATGAAAACAAACTAACGATTGTGCAATCTGTCGGTTATCCGAATCCCGATTATTCACATTTCAGATCTACGGATATTTGGGCTACTGCATCTAATTCAGACGAATTACTCGATACGGGATGGATGGGAAGATATTTGAATTCAGAATATCCTGGTTTTCCATTGGGTTATCCGAATGCAAGTAATCCTGATCCGCTTGCAGTGCAAGTTGGGGGAAATATGCCTTTGTTATTTCAGGGACCAAATGCACAAATGGCAATGAATGTATCCAATCCGGATATTTTCGGAGCATGGCCAAGTGGCATTGATGATCCTCCACCGAATACAAACCTGGGTCATGAATTAAGTTTCATCCGAACTATCAACAGACAATCAAAATCATTTGCAGATGCGTTGTTGAGTGCGTATTTTAAGGGAACAAATGTTGCAACATATCCAACTGGTAATTATCTCGCAGATACTTTGAAGGTAATTGCAAGAGTCATTAAGGGAGGATTGAAAACAAGATTGTACCTGGTTAATTTATATGGCTTTGATACGCATTCTGATCAGGTCGTTGCTGGGAATAAAACAACAGGAGTTCATGCAACACTTTTGCAATATCTTGCCGATGGAGCATTGGCATTTCAAAGAGATTTGGAAGCCATGAATTTGGATAACAGAGTATTGGGTATGACGTTTTCTGAATTCGGTCGAAGGATAAAAGATAACTTAAGTGGTGGTGGTGGTACAGATCATGGTGCTGCCGCTCCGTTATTTTTGTTTGGTAAAAATGTAGTTGGAGGAGTTGTTGGTAATAATCCATTTATTCCCACGACTGTAAGTGTGAATGATAATATTCCAATGCAATATGATTTTCGTTCTGTGTACACTTCTGTTTTGCAGGATTGGTTTTGTGTGAAAGACCCTGCATTGAACGACATCATGCTTCGCAATTTTCAATCTTTACCCATCGTACAAAAATCAAATTGTATAACTGGTGTAGATGATTTTGAAAATTTGAATGAAAGTATTACTCTTGATACCAGTTCTAATCCAATGGTGGATAGAATAACAATTTTCGTAAAAGCATTGGATGGGCATGCAATTCTACAATTAATCAATCCTTTAGGAACAGTTGTAAAAACAATTTACAAAGGACAATTAAATGCAGGCAATTATAATTTTGATCTTGAAAATGAAAATTATCCTGTAGGAAATTATTACTTGCGTCTACAACAAGGAGCTGCGCAGAAGACAATGCCGTTGATGATTGTGAGATAAGGAGGTTTGGCGAGACGCCCAACCAGAACCCAGTGGTTGTTGTTGGCGTCCCGCCTGCAACTCTTGGCGAGACGCCCAACCAGAGCCCAGTGGTTGTTGTTGGCGTCCCGCCTGCAACTCTTGGCGAGACGTCAAACCAGAACCTTTAGGTTGTTGCTGTCCCAATAGAATTGTTGGGACGACTGCCACTTTACTTATTCCAGATTTAGTATATAATCCTTAGGTGCTTCAACCGTATATCGAAGTATCAATTTCTTTTGTTCATTAGCAGATACTTTTAGTACCCATCTCAACTTACCAGTTTCTTCTGTAAGCTCTGCTCCGGAAATTTCTTCTTTTTCTACAGTAATTGATTTTTCGGTTGATATTGGTAACTGATCTTCGATGATGATATCAATCGCAGTATTCTTTTTGTTCTTGATTATGATTTCCCATCCTCTGTTGATAATTATTTTATCAGACAGAAATTTATTCTTTGTAAAATCTTTAATTTTATTTCGTTCGATGGTGATGCTTTTATCTCTGCCTAATGAAAATCTCAGAAAATCCTGAATTGATTTTGTGTTAATAAATGATTTTCCCTGGTATGATCCTTCTAAAAACAAATTTGCTTCACCATCCATTAAGTTCAGTTCTTCCCAGTCTTCTACTTCTGCAGTAAGAAATGCATCTTTATCCAATTTAGGAACAGCAAAATAAATGTACTTAGCAGGCACAGATGCTTTTTTAATTTCTACCAGAAACGGTTTGTTGTTTGATAGAATAGTGTATGGTAAATCAATAGCATATGACCTGCTTGTGATTTGTTCTGATTCTGTAGTCATTGCTATGACAGAATTATCCATTTCAGGGGCTCCACTCATCATGGCTTTGTTTAGTGCCATTGGAGCAGCACGATCGTATCTTTGATAAGCAATTGGTGGCTGGTTTCTCAAATACCATGGACTAAGTGTAGGGCGGTCTGCACCTTCAAATGGATTTGCGGTAGATAAATTAATTTTTACATTCTTCCAGTCTTCTCCGCTGGATTGATATACAGTTGCTTTGTAAATTAACTCCAATGGAGATTTGATATCTTTTACCGTGATGTCATAGTTCATGATCCAGCTTGCATTACTCACATAGTACTGAACCTGAAATTGATGATTGCCTGCAGTTTTGGATATTAGAGTTAGAACAAGATCACTGCTTGGTTTCATTTTGTTCTGATCGATTTCCTGAATCTGTCTGTTTACTTTGTCAATTTCCAATTGTACCAATTGATGTTTCTTGTCCTGATCATAAATTTTCGGTAATAAATCCTGAAGTCTTAGCTTTTGATATTCTACTAATGTCCTTAGGTCTTCCAGTTTTAAATTCGAATTAGCTACTCCAATTATTTGTGCCTGATTTTTTTCCAACATGGTTTTTTCAAATTTTAGAATGGAAATTTGTTGATTGATTTTTGCAGCATCGTCCAACAGTCCGTCTCTTTTCTTTTTTAATTCGATAGTCTTGTCTTCGGCCGCTTCGATAAAGTTCAATTCATGTCGTACACCCTGAAGTATACAATCTGGATCACTTACCACTCGGATTCCATTTGGATCAATGTTTTCAGCCAATCCTTTTATGGTAACTTCTTGTGCACCTGCACTGAGTTTAAGTGTAACATCGCGTCTTACCTGTGCACCATTTTGAAAAACAGTCACTTCTTTAATTTCTGATGAAACAACTTGCTGTGCATTTCCTGAAAAAAGGATTGCGGTAAATAAAAAGAGGAATATTGATTTCATGGATAAATTGATTAATTGCTAAATTGCTAAATTGTTGAATTGTTGAATTGTTGAATTGTTGAATTGTTTGATTGGTTTATCTTATTACTTTCTTACCTTCTCACCTTTTTTAAATATTGACCTCTAACCAACTCAATCTTAGGTGAATTATGTATAATACTACAATTATGATTTTCTTAACCTAATAAATGAAAGTAACAAGTAAAAT
>JAYVIT010000363.1:0-5018 GCA_043769965.1 Saprospiraceae bacterium | reverse complement strand
ATCTAATGATGCCCGGACCGAAAATGATCTGGCAATTTGGAGAACTTGGTTATGATTTTTCTATAAACACCTGCGTGAATGGAACTGTCAATCCAAATTGCAGATTGGATCCCAAACCAATACGATGGGATTATTATAATATACCGGAAAGAAAAAAGATAAATCAAGTAATCAGCACAATCCAGAATTTTAAAAGCAAAACAAATATTTTATCCAATGCACCAATTGAAGCATTCATTGGAGAAGGGTTTATTAAAAGAATAAAATATTCAACATCAGGATTAAATGTTGTCCTCATTGGAAATTTTGATGTTACTGCGAAATCTGCAGTTCCAGATTTTCAACATTCGGGATGGTGGTATGATTATCTGAATGGTGATAGTATTCAAATAACAGATCCAAAACAAATTGTTGTTTTGAATCCAGGTGAATATCATTTTTGGACAGATACAAAAATTTCAGTTGCTGTTGATGACCATATTAATAAAGTCAGCAATATTCTGGTTTACCCAAATCCATTTAGCCAGAATGTATTTATAGAATCTGATCTGGAGATAAAAAGTATACAAGTAAAGGATCTGACTGGAAAATCAATTTCTGTTCTTTCAAAAAACAATGGAGTAGATAGCTGGGAACTTGAATTTGTTGACAATACTCAAACTGGCTTATATCTATTGGAAATTATTGAGAGAAATGGTGGGCGATCTGTTATTAAGCTTTTGAAAGAATAATTGGAGGAAAATTTATTTCTAATCTTAGGTAACGATATTAATTTACACAGTATCTTTTATTTTTTTTGAAAAAGCAATAAGCCAAACAATAACTTATTGATTATGATATACCAACCTGGATTTATTTGTATGCTTATTGTGTGGATATTTTATTTTTGGTTGTACATATGATGCTTTGTTGCGTGTAGCGAATCGTTTGCTCGCATTTAGCAAATGTTGTATATTTGTCAATTAAATCGACTTTTATGATTACTAAAGCAAAGTTGTTAGCTCAAATAGAATCTTTTCCAGATAATATTTCAATCGATGAACTGATTGATAGGTTGATTTTTATCGAGAAACTCGAAAATAGAATATTAGAGTCGGAAAAAGAAGAAACGATAAGTGAAGATGAACTCAAAACTATCATTTCCAAATGGTCCGAATAAAATGGTTAAGATCAGCGAAAAACGATCTTAAAGACATTCATGACTATATCTCTATTGACTCTAAACGATATGCTAACTTACAGATTGAACGAATTCAAAGGCGAACACAGATTTTAAAAAAACAATTATTGCTTGGTAAAATTGTTGAAGAACTCGAAAACCCACGAATAAGGGAGATCCCTGAAGGAAATTATAGAATAATTTACAGGGTTATTAACGAAAAAGAATTTCATATCTTGATGATCCATCATAGTGCTAGGGACTTAA
This sequence comes from Saprospiraceae bacterium, assembly GCA_043769965.1. GTDB lineage: Bacteria > Bacteroidota > Bacteroidia > Chitinophagales > Saprospiraceae > Vicinibacter. Next base: position 3,592 of record JAYVIT010000363.1, on the reverse strand, counting down.
TGCGACACTTAAAATAAAAACGCGAGCTAACAACACTGCATAGACTCTACACAAACTTACTTCTAAAATAATACACTTTTAATTTTTCCGGTAATGACAAATTAATTTTTTAGTTTTGGTTCCTAATGGTTTGGCGGCGCAGCGTCTATGCCTATCCATTAGCGGCGATTAATTCAGACTATTGTGAAGACTTTATTTTTTTCAATATTACTATATCTACTCACTGGCGCTAGGGCAATATGTCAAATAGATTCCTCACTAATCGCAAATACTGTTCGAAACTTGAGGACGATTGAAGATCACCAAAGATTTTGGAAAGAAATATATTACAATGATCAACACTATAGAGGCAAACTAGCAAATATAAATAACGATCACAAAAACCTTGTTGCAGTCTCTTATTACATTAATTTATTCGGATACCCGGATGTCAAAGTAATAGGAAGAGAATCAGACATAGCAAGTGTGGTGTGGAGTCACACTAAATCTATGTTAAATCGAAAGCTAGCCTTTCCAATAATTCTTGAAGCCTTTAAAAAGAAATTGATAAATGAAAACGATTTAAGAAAATATTATTTACTGTCGCTTTACAATTACTACTTTAGTGATTATGAAAATGAAGTAAAGCCATTAACCCAGCTTTTTCGTGAACTTGATCTTAATACTTCCAAAAATATTAATATAAATCAATTAGTAGAAGTCATGCGCAAGTACAATGAGTTTCTTAATGCGCCAAAGGAATATTTTACAAAATGGATACAAGTATGTAGTATGGCAGAACCTAAATATTTTAAGACAAGACCTTACTTCTCTTGCGGTGCCCGCGATACACTTATAATTTATAATTGCCATCCCGATGAGTATTATATGGAATTAAAATTCACGGACAATTCATTTGATCCTGTGAAATTGGAAAGAATAAAGGGGGAAAGGTTCAAATTTAAATATAGAAATAAAGAATCAGAATGTTACTACGAAATAAGCGATGAAAGCATATTATATTTACTAGATAGAAATGGTATAATTATAGAAAAATACGATAGAGTAAACCCCCAGTAACATGCCCCTTGCACTCACTATCTCGCAAATAGTAAATTTTGTATATTTGTACCGTGCCAACGCTTTTATTAATACTTGGATGGAGAATATTTTTTACTCAAACGAGGGCAATGAGCCGATACACGTTCATACTCAAAAAGGTGACATGGAATGTAAATTTTGGTTAAACATTGACACTTACGAAATCATAGAAGCCTTTTCCTATAATATAAGTCCATCTTCAAGAAGGGAAATAAGAAAAATAATTTTTGAACATTTTGATTATATAGTATCAGAATGGAATGCTCAATTTAAAAAATAAGTCATGGAAATAATAGATATTCCAAAAATTACTTCTGTCACATTTAATGGAGACAATTTTATGATCATAGCTGATGATAATAAATACAATTGGAATATTAAAGAAATATCAAGTATACTATCAAATACTTCCGAAGCAGATAGAAATAATTTTATTATTTCATCGTCAGGTTATGGAATTCATTGGCCAACCTTAGACGAAGATATTTCATTAAGTGGTCTCCTGAAAAGCAAAATGCACGGCGCATAACATTGAACAACATAGCCTACTGCACTAATCGTATAAACTATATATACCTTTCGCTGAGGGTAATTTTATATATCATTACCTGATTTGTATTATTCAAACTAATTATATCTCAAATGAATTAACAATCGTTTCGAGTCGACTCTTCTTGGAATTAGTGCTGCCTATCACTCAAATCAACTTCCAAAATCTTAACTCCATTCGCAACAATCCTTATTGGCAATGATAAATCTTCCATCGTTCCACTAATTATATCTTTCCCTTTTTTAGAAATGATCTCCGGAATTTGATCCGAAATCTGTTTTGTCATTTCTTTGCTTTCAGTATTTATTAGTACTAAGAGTATCTTTTCTTTTGACTGCCTGTAACAAAAATAAACTCCATCTTTAGGAAGTACCTGATAAAATGCTGCCGACTTAAAAAAGCTTGCATTGTTTTTTCTATAAGAACTTAAACTGGCAAAAAAGTCATACGCAGCTTCTCTATCGACAGGTAATTGATTAGCTTCAAAATAATTTACAGTATCCTCTTTCCAACCTCCAGGAAAATCTTCGCGAACTTTTCCATCGGGATTTGAAAAATTCTTCATCAATATTTCGGTACCATAATAAACACCTGGGATTCCGCGCAAGGTCATCAGTAAGGTAATTGCTTGTTTCCATTTATTAATGTCTTCACCTAAGATAGAAAAGATCCGGCTCATATCATGATTATCTAAAAAGATTAAATTACTTTTTGGATTGTAATATAAATAATCCTGAGCAAGTGTGCTGTGCAGTTTGCTTACACCACCATCCCATGAATATGGTTTAGTCAATGCTTCAGTGATGGCGAACATAAGCTGAAAATCGATCGATTGTGCAAACTGTTTCTGTTTGCCTAAATAGTATTTCGAATTAAAAAAAGATTGAACCGCACAACCTTGCACCCAGGCTTCAGCAAAAATCTTGATCTTCGGATTGTATTTCGTAATTGCACGAAGCCATTCCTGCATGAATTTTTGATCTGAGTAATACCAGGTATCAACCCGAAGTCCATCCAGGCTGGCATACTCACACCACCAGATGGAGTATTGAATGAGATAATCTTTCAGAACCGGATGATCCTGATTTAAATCCGGCATGTGTTTATCAAACCATCCTTCTATCAAAAGTTTTTTATCATATGCAGTTGAATGTGGATCAATAAATGGTAGCGCATTATAACTGGTCCTGGTAAACTGATCCCACTGATGAACCCAATTTGTATCAGGTAAGTCCTTAATAAAATAATGATTGCTTCCACTATGATTAAATATGACATCCATGATAAGCTTCATCTTCCTTTCATGAAGTTTGTTGCTTAATGATACATACTCTGCATTATCTCCAAACCGCGGATCAATTTTATAATGATCTGTGATCGCATAGCCATGATAGGATTCAGAAGGCTGATCGTTTTCTTGTATCGGGTTTAACCACAAACTGGTAATGCCTGTTTTGTCCAAATAGTCCAGATGATTATCAATTCCCTTTAAATCACCACCATGCCTGAAATACATTTTATTCCGGTTCACTTCTTTTTGAGTCATGGTATTGAATACATCATTGTCAGGATTTCCATTGCTAAAGCGATCCGGCATCGCCAGGTAAATCAAATCTGAAGCATCAACACCGGGTGTTTGATAATTTTTCCGATTGTGTAGTTGATACGTATACGTTTTACTTTGATTCTTTTTAGATAATTCTATGGTAAATGAACAAGCGGATTTTATTTGTTTCAAATCGAGAAGAACGGAAATATAATTTGGATTATCAAAATTTATAATTTGCTTAATTTTAATCTTAGGATTGGAAATTTTAAGAGCTGATCCTTTAATCATTTTATCATGTATTAAAAGATGTAACATTGGATCTGGCATCTTACACCACCAAAAGGGAGGATCAATTCTGGCAACAACTGTTTCTGAGGGAATCGGTAATAGTCGTTGATATTCAATTTTAGCGA
>JAYVIT010000362.1:0-2795 GCA_043769965.1 Saprospiraceae bacterium | reverse complement strand
AGGTATAATGAGTAGCTAAGTCCTGTTCGTAGCATTCTAAAATTGCCTGGCCTATCCGATTTCATAGATTCTGCAATTGGAGGAATTGCATAATTTATTTTCACTAAATCGGGATCGCTTTGTACTATATTAATTTCAATTCGCATATTGAGTTTTTCCGCCACTACTGATTTGTTCCTATTTATTTCTTCTTTTGCTATTGGTAGTGAAGATCCTAAACCTATACAACTAATCCTCGATTTCGAAATCTTTTTATCCACAAGGTATTTTTCCAGTTCTTCCGCTTTTTTTATCGAGAAATATAAATTCACCGGATCCTGACTTTCTTCATAGGAATGGCCGATGAATTGAATTTTAAGATCAGCTTGCAATTGCAACAAAGCCACCAATTTGTCAAGAATTCTTTGGTTTTTAGATTCGCGTATGAAATCTTCTTCCTGATAATAAACGGATTCAATAAAATAATTTTTTTGCTCCTCTTTTTTCAAATTGCTATTCAGTGCTCCATCATTTTCATTTGGTGTGATTTCTGAAACCATTGCATCTTGATCCAATATATTGCACAGCGGACTACCAGAAGATACCGTTAACTGTTCTGTCAGATCTTCTTTGAAGTAGGCGAAATAGATATCCTGACCACCCTGATTATTTACTTTCCTGCCTGAACTAAAAATTCCTGCAAGACCATCATTAGTCAAATGAAAGTAAATATCATCGCCAGTCGAGTTAATTGGAATTCCAAGATTTGCAGGAGTTATCCAAAGTTGAGCTTCAGGTTGATACCTGGTTTTAAAAATATCAAAACCTCCCATTGATTTTAAATTGTCTGATGAATAGTACAGTGTTAGTCCATCATTCGAAAGAAAAGGATAATCTTCATTAAATGCGGAATTAATAGTCGCGCCTAAATTAATTGCATGGGACCATTCTCCATTTTTCAATATCGAAAGATATAAATCATAACCTCCGTAACCACCCGTGCGACAACTTGAAAAAATCATCAGCGAATCCTGGAATATACTCATGGCATGATCGCCAATCTCTGAAATCACAGGACTCTTAAAAGGAGTGTTGTTTAGTTTTATTTCTTCACTGTTTAATGTGTCAACTAAAATAGTTCCTTTCTCGTTTTTCCAACTTCTATAAAACACTATCACAGTTCCTCCCTTCAAAAAACCAACAACTTTATCATCCATATTTGAATTAAGTTTTGAATCCGATGGACGAGACAAGGTCCAGGATCCATTCACTTGCTTCATGTATAATATATCTGATCGCAAACGCCCATGCTCTGTATCATTCAATCCTTCATCATTTCGAAAGCCACCCAGATTATCATTCCGTATAACACTGATGTAATAATTACCATTGTGCAAAGGATCAGGCACTGGAGCAAATTCATCCATTCTGGTATTGATACTTGTTCCAATTGATTCTACAATTGCGAGGGGTGACCTTCTCTTGTATTTTATTCCTTCCTCACAGCGCAGTAATTCGTTCTTTATAAATGACTTTTGATCATCGTCATCCTTGGCTGTCCGCAAATATCTTTTGTAGGATACAATCGCCTTTTCGAATTCATTTTTGTGCTGGTAGCATTTGGCAAGATTCCAATTTGTGGTTTTATCATATGGATTACCCGGGTCAATAATTTTTTCAAAACAGCGGATTGCAAAATCCAAATCATTTGCTTTAAAACTACTGATACCTGCCTGTGATAATAAATCTTTATCCTTGTCGATTTTTATCCACGCCAATCTATAATTTTTGGATGCTTCATAAAAATTCCCGCGTTTATAGTTATCATTCGCGAGTTTGAGAAAGTCTGATTCGGATTGTGAATGTACTTGTGCTAGTATTAAAGTGGAAATTATTAATAGTTGTAGCTTGATTCTTAAATTATATAGCAAATCTAAAAGCATGGCACACAAAATAGTCATTAATTAAGTTTTTGCAATGATTTTAAATTAAAAGAGTTATTTGGACTTTTTAGATTTCTTAGGTTTTGCTGCTTTTTCCGGCAAAGATATTGGAAGCGATTGTTGAGCCAATTCTTTTCTGATTTCGGGAGAATCCAAATCTTTAAAATTTTTATGAGTTACTACTTTTTTTCCTGTTTCACGCTCTATTTTCTCAATGGCTTCTTTTGTTATTGTTCCAGCTATATGTATTGCATTTTTTGTTTCAATTAAATCTTTAGCTCCAGTTTTAGTAATAATTTCCGGTGATGTTGCCTCGCTAAAAATAGTAGCTGCTAATTCAAGAGGTGTCATGTTGTCCCGCAAACTATCCTTTTTATTAATTCCTTTCTGTGCTTTGTATTCATCTGCCGAGAATCCAAAAGAAGATTTATATAATTCATTTGTCAAAACTGCGTATTCATAATTTTCCTTAATCCCACTTTCTTTTAATGTATCAGTAAAAGTATGTCGAGTGTCTATACTTGCTGTTCGGGTTTCAATCCATTCTTTTGAGTATCCCTTCGCCAAATAGTATCCCCTTGCTCTTTCTATTGCTCTTGCAGGCTGTTCAATCTCGTCTAATCTTTCCTTCCCCACCCTTGCCAGCCACCTCTTAAATGGTTCTGCTTTTTTGGAAGGTATTGACTGAATTATTCTAAAAATCCCTTCTGTATTGGCACAGTTGATATTTTGTTTCCCTCCCTTTGTCATTATTGGAAGGGGGGTGGCAATTTGCCCCCACCCTTTAGAAATCTCATCATCTCTACGCCTTAAATCCTTAATATAACCTTTTGGATCAATCGAATCAGTTAGTGCTTTAACAACATCTTCTAT
>JAYVIT010000361.1:0-2029 GCA_043769965.1 Saprospiraceae bacterium | reverse complement strand
TGGTATACACAATACTATCAATTATAAAATTTGAGCCAGCGTTCAGAATGATCATTCTGTTATTACTGCATTTTAAAGTTTCGGGATTTACAAAATAATCTGGAATCTGTTTAATTGTATTTACAAATATACTATCAGTAGATTGGCATCCATTCTTTGCCCGCACACTTAATTGATACATTCCGGAGTCATTTACCGTTGGTGAATTCACCTTGCTCATAAATAAATTCGGTCCTTGCCAGATCAAATCAATAATCTCAAGATCAGCCACGAAGTCCAATAATGTAAATGTATCTCTACAGCTTAACTCTCCTGCTGAAAGTAATAATTGAGGTATGCTAGTATTTGCAATAACTTGAATTGAACTAAAATTTGTACATCCATTTCCATCTGTAATAGTTACATGATAGAATCCTGGAGTATTAACTTGAATCAGCGAATCCGTTCCCAAATCAATACTTCCATTTGACCAATTAAATGCCGGATTTAATACATTACTATATGCGATTACATTCACTACAGTATTAAAACAATTTAAGGTATCAGTTGTCACAATCAAATCCGGGATATCATCTTTTTTATAGACTGTGAATTCTGCTGAATCCAGACATAAACCATCCGTTAAAAAAACTTTATAATCTCCTTCCTTATCAATTATTGGCTTTAAAGGATCAGTTAAATCATTGAAGTTGCCATTTGATGTACTCCACTGAATGATTGTATTTGTGGTTTTCAATGAATTTGAAAGATCAATACTAACTGTTTTATTTAGACAATCTAAAGTATCAATATTGCCAGATATAATTTCTAAATCAATCACATCCAGATTGAGCACAATGCTGGAATCGCATCCATAGGTAGAAGTAAATGGAATATTATAAACACCTGTTTGGTCATAAAATTTATTCCCTACCTGAATGCTGTCACCTTTACATAAATTGATATTTTGAATGATTCCAGTATAGTTTGGATGAATGCTTATCTGCAAACAATTTTTGGATAGCTCTGCACAAAAGCCATTCTGATTGAGTACTAAATCACTTCTAAAAACACTAACCTGTTGTCCAACAACCGGCAATTTAAAACTATCAGATCTAAGAAAGGAAACACCACAAACGAGATAATCACCAACCGGATAAGAACCAAGGTCAGGCTTATCCATTAAATCCAGAATCGTGTCGTTTTGAGAAATGATATACTTGTAAGAATAAGAAGTATCTGGCACAAACACTGGAAATAAAACGGTATCAATTATTGAAAGCCTTGAATCTCCAAGACAATAATCTAATATAGTATTTCCAAACAATCCACCATTCGGACTACAATCTTCACAATTGATTCCTGATTGATCGCAAAACAGCAAGCAAAAACTTTCTATTTTACCCTGATAAAATTTCTGATCATCACTTACTGAAAGTGTCCACAAACCGTCCACAGATCCCAAATTAAAATCTTCCAGACACCCGTTCTGCGGATGGTAAGTACCGCTATAAAATTTTCCAAGTATTCCCCAGGATTGAATGTTATCCCATTTTTTCTTAAACCCCGGATCTGGTATTGCTGGAGATGTACAAGGCACAAAGCTTACAAACCACTTGGAGAAACTACTGTTACCTGAATTGCCAATTGGTCCTATGAGTCTCACTCGTTGACCGGAAGGCGAAATTAAATCCACAGTCAGATCTCCAATAAATTGATGTTCAAATTTTATTCGTACACCACACAATCCTTGATCAGGTGAAGCCAGATTGTTATTTAAAGCTCCACTAATCAGTAATCTCAAACTCACTGTCGATTCATCAAGAATTTGCAAAGTAGAATCCAGGCAACACCATTGACTTTCAATCTTAGACACATTGAACATGCAACAAAAAATAAATAGCCATTTGAGAATTCTCATCTCTTGCCGTTGGATAAAATGAATAACAAATCTATTGAAATAGCATAAACATAAATTCTACTTATGAGTTTGGGGAATCTCTAAAAACTGTTTAGACAAGGCTTGCAATTTTTTTAGACGAGGAGTTTA
>JAYVIT010000360.1:0-3606 GCA_043769965.1 Saprospiraceae bacterium | reverse complement strand
GTTACTTTTTAGTTTTAATATTCGTAGCCATTTTAATTTATCAGATTCTTTGAGTTGTTCGTGATTATTTAAAAAATATTGAAATGCCAATTCGGGATTGTGAATTCTGAATTGTTTGAAAGCAAAAACCCTGAATTCGCTTTTATCAAATTGTAAAGGATGATTGAAATGCATTGAAGAAAGTAAATTCCATTCTGGAATCAATTCAGTCAGCATTCTTCCTGCATCACCCAAAATAGGTATTAAAAAATGGGCCAATTCCAGATCTTTGGTTGCCCATTCAAGCAATGAACTAATAATATTTACTGGCAAACAGGCATTCTTCGATTTTAAAATATGGGTCCACTCATAAATCAGATTTTTTTCCTGAGATTCAATAATAGCTTCCAGGAAATGATGAGCCTCAGACCAACGCCATTGTTTTGGTATTTCTATAAATTCCTTGTTTGGCGCCTTACAGAAACTTGCGGCTTTTAAATACAGACTGGTGCGAATTAATTCTTCTGTTTTCGTTGACAACTCATCCTGACTGACACCATATAACAGCCTGTCTTTCAGTGCTTCAAATGCATTAAAAGGCGTTTCTTGAATTGTGTTTTTATCAACTGTCAAGGGTTTGTCAATACTTTTGATTCTGCACAAAGATGTGTATATCTTTGCGCGTCTTTTAAAATCACATAGAAATTTATCGTATGACAAATAAAGGTCGCGTATCTCAAATCATCGGTCCGGTCGTAGACGTAAGCTTTTCAGGTGAAGGATCTTACCTCCCGGAAATTTATACAGCATTGTGCATCAAACGTCCAGGAAAGGACGATTTGATCCTTGAAGTTCAGCAACATCTTGGTGAAGACAGTGTAAGGGCAGTTGCCATGGATTCTACAGATGGATTGGCACGTGGAGCGGAAGTTATTGACTTGAAAGAAACCATTTCAATGCCTGTTGGCGAAGACATCATGGGACGTCTGTTTAATGTTGTTGGGCAACCAATTGATGGACTTGGAGATGTATCTAAGAAGAATTCCTATTCTATTCATAAGAAACCACCTACTTATGAGGACCTTTCTACAGAAACGGAGGTATTGTTTACAGGTATTAAAGTCATTGACCTGATTGAGCCATATTCAAAAGGTGGAAAGATTGGACTTTTTGGAGGAGCAGGTGTTGGTAAGACGGTTTTGATTCAGGAATTGATTAACAATATCGCAAAAGGGTATGGTGGATTGTCTGTATTCGCAGGAGTAGGAGAGCGTACCCGTGAAGGAAATGATTTGTTGAGAGAGATGATTGAAGCGGATATCATTAAATATGGTGATGATTTCAAACACAGCATGGAAGGTGGTGGCTGGGATTTGAGCAAAGTAGATATGAAAGGATTGAAAGATTCAAAAGCAACATTTATTTTCGGTCAGATGAATGAACCACCAGGAGCACGTGCTCGTGTGGCTTTATCCGGATTGACGGTCGCAGAATATTTCCGTGATGGAGATTTAAATGATCCAGCAGGAGGAAAAGACATTTTATTTTTTATCGACAATATCTTTCGTTTTACTCAGGCTGGTTCTGAAGTTTCCGCATTACTTGGTCGTATGCCATCTGCGGTTGGATATCAACCTACATTGGCCTCTGAAATGGGAACTATGCAGGAAAGAATTACTTCAACCAAACGTGGATCTATTACTTCTGTTCAGGCGGTATATGTACCTGCAGATGATTTGACTGATCCTGCTCCTGCTACTACATTTGCACATTTGGATGCTACGACCGTATTGAGTCGTAAGATTGCATCATTGGGAATTTATCCAGCGGTGGATCCATTAGATTCTACTTCAAGGATTCTTGACCCATTAGTCATTGGTGATTTGCATTACAATACTGCACAACGCGTAAAAGGAATTTTACAACGATATAATGAATTGCTTGACATCATTGCGATTCTTGGTATGGAAGAATTATCAGAAGAAGATAAATTAATAGTACACAGAGCACGTCGTGTTCAACGATTTTTATCACAACCATTCCATGTTGCTGAACAATTTACCGGTATCAAAGGAATCTTTGTACCTATTGATGAAACGATTCGTGGATTCAACATGATCATGGATGGTGAAGTGGATGAATATCCGGAAGCTGCATTTAATTTGGTTGGAACAATCGATGATGCAATTGCAAAAGGTAAAAAATTGATGGCGGAAGCCAGTAATTAATAAGTATGAAAGTATTTATCCTTACTCCTGAAAAAACTTTATACGAAGGCGATGCCAAATCTATAAAGGTTCCCGGCGTTGTAGGTCAGTTTGAAATTCTGGACAGACATGCACCAATAGTTTCTGCATTATCCAATGGTACATTACAGTTAATTGACCTTCAGGGACAAAAACAGGATTTTGAAATTTTAAAAGGATTTATTGAAGTGATGAAAAACGAAGTCAACGTACTCGTTCGACAATAATAAAACCAGTCATTCCAAAAACTGAGAATAAAGGCCTCTGCGAAAGCGGGGGCTTTTTTTTAGGGAACCTCTAAAAACCTACTTATACTTCGTTATGCAAAATTTTTAATCACCTCATTTACAGCAGTAAAATCGGAGCTTAAAAATTTCGCAAGCCTCGTCTAAGCGGTTTTTAGAGATTCCCTTAAGTAATCAACTTTGAAAGTTGCAATATTCAATGTTAAACGATCAATTTTCAAGGAATTTCAAATTAATAATATTGTGTATAAAGTATAATATTTTATACCCAATAGGGTACAAAATTAATAATTTTAATTAATTTACACCTTATAGGGTATAATTAGTAAAATAATAGTATATTTGTACCCAAAAGGGTACATAAAATGGATTTAGGTGAATTTGTAAAAGAAAAAAGAAAACTATCTAAGCTTACACAACCCGAATTGGCTGAAAAAGCAGGTGTTGGTTTACGATTTATACGAGAATTAGAGCAAGGAAAAGAAACTCTGCGTCTAGATAAAGTGAACCAGGTTTTAAAGTTATTCGGATATCGAGTTGGTGCGATTCAGGTTAACCGAAATGAAATATGACATGAGAAAAGCACTGATTAAATTTCAAGAAAACACAGCAGGTTATTTATCGGAAGATGAAGAAGGATATCACTTTGTTTATGATATCAATTATTTAAAATCAGAAAACCCACAGCCAGTTAGTTTGACTTTGCCATTGCAAGAGAAGTCACATGTGAAAAATGTATTATTCCCTTTTTTTGATGGATTGATTCCAGAGGGATGGTTATTGGAGATTGCTGAAAAAAACTGGAAATTAAATCCTCGTGATCGCATGGGATTATTATTAGCATGTTGTAGGGATTGTATAGGAGCAGTGAGCGTTGAAGAAATGAAAAATGAAGGGAACCTCTAAAAACCGTTTATACTGCGTTACGCAATTTTTTAAACGATTCATTTACAGCAGTAAACTCATCGTTTAAAAAATTGCAAGCCTTGTCTAAACAGTTCTTAGAGATTCCCTTAAAAATTACTAATTACTTTTTCAGCATAAACAACAACTAATTAGAGTCTGTCTTTAATGTCCAGCATTTTTTTTTGATTGCCCATTTTCTAAGCTGTTCCGCTTTCAATTTTATCCGGAAG
>JAYVIT010000359.1:0-2767 GCA_043769965.1 Saprospiraceae bacterium | reverse complement strand
AGACGCTATTCCACTGATATGAATATCAATGAATTTACCTATAAAAATATAGAAGCCGAAACTCATGATCTTGGCGAAGTATGGGCAGCTGTGCTATGGGATATGTATTGGGCACTTTCTGATAAATATGGATTTGATTCGGATTTTAAAAATAAAACTGCAGGAAATAATATAGCCATCCAATTGGTGATGGATGGGATGAAATATCAACCTTGTGGACCTGGATTTCTCGATGGCAGAAATGCTATACTAAAAGCAGACTCCATAAATAACCAGTACAAAAATTATTGCTTGATCTGGGAAGTATTTGCCCGTAGAGGTATGGGATTTTTTGCCAGTCAGGGATCAAGAAATATGGTAAAAGATGAAACAGAAAGTTTTCTTCCAGCGCTCATTTGTATAAATAAAGTTTTGATAAACAAAAGAGCAGGATATTATTCAGGCTCTGTAAACTTTGTTAAAAATGATGTCATTAATCCCGGAGATGAATTTTCATTTACTCTGGATATCAACAATTATAAACCTGGCGAAGTAAATAATGTGGTAGTTACCGATAATATTCCTGCTGGTTGTACTTATGTAAATGGTTCCGGTATTCCTGCGCCGCAGGTAAATGGCAATCAATTGATCTGGACCTATGCTCAACTAAAATCTTTGGAAACAAAGAGAATCACTTATAAACTTAAATCTGATCCTACAATAGTTTCAAAGACTCTATGGTACGATGATGTAGAAGATAGAAGTAAAAGTGAGGATGACTGGGCTGTTGAACAGTTCGGCGGAAACTCTCTATGGAACATTATTGAAGATGTTGGTGTGGATCAATCCAAGGCATGGGTAGCAGAAGAAGGAGGAAGAGCAGGAGACGAAGGCTCTGATGATTTTTACATGGCTTTAAATAAGCCGGTGCAATTATTTGGAGAAGATCCTTCATTGTATTTTTATCATATTTACAATACAGAAAATGGATTTGATGGAGGAATAATTGAGGTATCCACAAATGGAGTCGATTGGGACAAAGCCAAATCAGAAAATTTCTCACTGAATGGTTATACCGGTTTGATAAGTTATGGAACTTTTGTTGTTCCTAATCTTTCTGCATTTTCCGGTCAAAGCGGTGGATATATTGCTTCTGTGTTGAGTTTATCGGATTATAATAATCAGAAAGTTCAGGTCCGTTTTCGGTTTGGAAATGATAGTTTGGCGATAAGTCCGGATAATACATCATTACCCGGTTGGTATGTTGATAATATTGAATTTGTACAACCTAAATTTTATAATGCAGAGATGTGCGTGACAACCAACGAAGGAGATAATGTATGTGCATCTGCTCCAGGTAAAGGAGTATTGGCAGATTCTGATAAAACAATTACAACTGGCACAAAAAACAATGCAACTAAATCAGATTATAAAATTTATCCAAATCCTGCAGGAGATTATTTCCTCCTCAAATTGGATAAGCAAAATCAATTCAAAAAATTAATCTTACGCAACATCAATGGCCAGGAACTAAAAACAGTGGAACTTAATAATGCATCACAACTTTTTAAAGTGAGCACCACTGATCTTCCCAAAGGATTGATCATGCTTGAACTTGCAGGCGAACATGATCGCAAATTTTCAAAATTGATCATCAGATAATTTTATTTTTAAAAAAGAGAAAAAAAGCTGCTCAGATTTTGGGCAGCTTTTTTTTGATGAAACTTTTGAATTCTTACAATTGACTATATTCAAGTAATTGATGGTTGGTTCCAACAATTGACTAAAGTCAATTGTAATTGAGAGTTGGTATTTTTAGATTGATCTTTTTTGTTCAATGTTCATATGCCGACTAAAGTCAGGTGGGCGTTTTTTGATTCTGGATAAAGTGAAATATTCTTCTTCGATTTGGTTTATTCTCTTTGCTAGGCGTAGGCTTTGCCTATGTCTGTGTGTCACGCAAAATCTGTTTTGCATAAATCTTGCTTGGATGTACGATGTTAAAATAGTTGATATGCAATTTTACCGGTAAAGAGGATTCTAGCCAATGATAAATGAAAATAATTTTCAGAAAATTTAAACAATCAAATATCAAATTGAATTTTGCCCTAAGCCCCTAAGCCCCTAAGCCCCTTCTTCTCCTATTCAAAAACCTGTACCTTCTTAGTTACCTCCACAAATTCCCGGGTGAATTTTCCTTCATAGCGTGTGGCACGCACGATGTGATTGTCAATCCAATGATAGTTGCCTCCTCTGGGTTTATTGAGTAATAGGAAATGATATTTAAAACCGCATTTTTTTAACCAGGTTTCCGTGATTTCTTTATGTGCATCTGTTCGCGAAGTAAAAAATGTAATGATGTGTCCTTGATCATACCATTGGTTGATAACTTTGACAGCATCTGGATACGGTACTACATCTATCATTCTGTGTGGCTCTTCGTTGGGAATGTCATCGCAAATGGTGCCGTCGATATCAACTAAAAAATTTTTGATATCACCTGGCAACAGCGGTGATTCCAGTTTACCTTCCTCGTTATAATGTTGCTCAAGTTTCAATTTCCTGATTGTTCTGTTTTGTAATTCAAATCAAAAATACTAATCTTCTTTATGAGATTCAGAAATTACATTATCGTCTCCTATACTTTTCTCCGGAGTAATTTCATCTTGAATTGTGGTCTCGTTTGTTTCGGGTTCCGTTTTTTCAATTTCAATAGTATTGGATTCGCTTGAAGATTTTTCATTGGTATCTGAAACATTGGTACCGGATTCTGTTGAAGATTCTTCAG
>JAYVIT010000358.1:0-3019 GCA_043769965.1 Saprospiraceae bacterium | reverse complement strand
GGCTTCGCGGATTGGCTGAAAATCCAATATCCGTTGTTCTTTTACCAAAGATCGTGTTACAATGTCGTCTAGGTAACCAGATTCTTCTTCCTCTTCACTGGCCTCTGTTTTTTCCTCTTCTACCTGCGCCAATAAACTAATATTGAAGACTGATAATAGCAAGAAACTTAATAATGATATCCTGAAGTTATACATGATATAAGAATTTATTTTATTTGAAATGACATATCTCCTAGATCACGGGGAGCTGGATCACCGGGACATCTTCCTTTGATTAACTCAAAAAGATAACGATCTCCAGGCTTTGCTTTTTGAATTAATGCAAGTGTATTTGGAGCAAATCGACCACCAGTATTAACTTCAATTTTAGCATCTTGTCTTGGAGCAACATATACCAAATTGAAACTTTGAATCTGACATTTAGCTTCAAAATCAAAATTCTCCAATACAGGAATAACACCTTGCTGAGCTTTAAAAATACCGTTCGGCATTGCGCCTCCACGTTTATCACTCAACATTGGTATAGGAGTAGGAATCCTTTTAACTCTGAATTTAAAAGGAGTTGGAGTAAGTCCACCTCCACTTAAGTTAATATTGCATTCCCCAGGAGTTGTAACAGTTGCTATGTAACTACCTCCATCTTTTTTTGAAAGAGTAATACCCCCACCGGATGCATCCACTTTTAATTGAGCGGATGGAACTCCTGCAGCAGAAATTGCTACTGGGTTTTCAACTCCGATATAGAATACATTCATCTTTACAGCTGCAACGTTGCAAGAACGTTCTCCTACTTCAAATTCAAATTCTCTTCTGTATGTGTCGGTTTTTCCTGTAACTGGATTTGTTACGGAAGCTACAGCAGTGTATTTTTTTACACCAACATCTCCTGGCACAATTCTCCAAGTTGCTTCCCCATCTGTATTTACTGGTAATGAACTTCCATTAACAGATAGACCGATCTTTGTACTTGTTGCTTTTGATGTTGAAGCTGCTAATGAAATAGAGGTTTCAAATGGTTCTCCTTTGATGACATAATTTTTCTTAGGAGATGATATTACAGTAAATTTATCTAATATGACATCTTCACCACCCAACTTTCTACTAAAATGATTCAATACTGCATTTTCAGAAGACTTAGCATCATTGATTAATTTGGTAAAAATAGGTTGGCACGCTCCTAATGGCATCATTTTAAATGTAAACTCTTCCCAACTTTTTTTCGTTTTGGAATGCCTCCAGGTTTCATCATCAATAGTTAATGCAATTTCACTTTCCATTCCAGTTCTTAATGAATCATCAATAAGTGAAAGAAACTTTGCCCGATACTCAAGAACTTTCTCCTTCAGTTCTTTTCCTTTACCTCGATTTACCATGATCCTTGTCGGCACATCTTTATTTTTCTTTCCTTTTAATTCTTTGTGATCACCTACAACCACTTCATCTCCTTCATCAACTGTCCCATTCATATTACCAGATTGATCAATAAGTTCATTCACTACAGAGTTAACATATTCTGTAAATTCATTACCATACTGAACTGCCAAAGGAGCTCTTTCTGAGAACCTTGCAAATTCTGGTTTGGCCAAGGCTCTTTTTTTAATGGATTCCGGTAAAGCACTATTGGCCTGATCCAATGATTTATTTGATTGTTCCAAGCCCTTATTTACCAACTTGAAAGCATTGAAGATCTCCGCAGAGACGTTCAATGCCAGAAGCGCTGTAAGTACCAGGTACATGATGTTAATCATGAGCTGGCGCGGCTGCTTAGGAATTGACATATCTTATTCTATTTATTGGTTATAAATTAGATTTCTAAAAAATTAAGCATTACTGCCCATATTCTTGTATGCAGAAAGTATATTTCCATATACAGAATTGAGGTTGGATAAATTTTTGTTTAACGCTGCAACCTGATCTTTGTATCTTTTTGTATCATCCAAAGAAGCACTCATCTCAGCCATAGCCTCATGAAGTCTGGCATAGTAATTACTCATCGTTTTTACTTGTTCGCTGGTTTTACTAAAATCAACTTCTTGTAATGCCTTTAATGAACCAAGGCTTTTGGAAACATTCTGAAGTTCGGATAACATTCCACCCAATTGTCCTTCTACTAATTCTCCATTGATAGGACGCGCTCCTGATTTAATAGGACCTTCAGTTAAAGGGTTGATTCTTGAATCTGCATCTCCTAATCCTGGATATAATTTATCCCAATAATAATCTTTGTCTGGTGGAATAACTCCTAAGACAAAGAATAGGATGGCTTCAGTAACCAGACCGCAAGTGATCATTAGATCTCCACCTTCCCAAGACATAATTTTATAAAGTGCCCCGAGCATAACGATGGAAGCACCAACACCAATCACAAGATTTTTAAGGTATTTAAACCAATTTTGTTTGTAAATAGCCATTGTTTGTATTTTTTATGAGTTTAGAGAAAATTGTTTGCTAATAAAATGACACAGCTTACATGAATCATGCTCATCACAGCTGTGAAGTATTATCGTAAAATTATCTGAAGTCGCCCTCTGATCTGCCTAGATATGCTAAAACACAGCGGAATCCGATGTAAGACTTTGAGGTATCTTGAAATTCCCAATTACGGGTACTTGTATGCAAGTAATAAGCAATATCCTTCCAAGATCCACCTCTGATCACTTTCCTTTTATAGGATTCGGGATCTTCGTTCTTTGCATCATATTTTACATCTGGATTTTGATCATGCATTATGATGTGAGCATTATCGGCATAAGATGATTCCGTCCATTCTGAAACGTTTCCAGCAACATTGAATAAACCATACTGGTTTGGAAAATAAGCATCAGCTTTAACAGTGTAATAACCTCCATCTTCTGGATAATTTCCACGGCCAGGTTTAAAGTTGGCCAATAAACAACCTTTAGCATTTCTTGGGTAGTATGCTCCCCAAGGAAATGGCGCTTGTTCCTGTCCACCTCTTGCTGCCCATTCCCATTCGTGTTCGGTTGGAAGTCTGAATTCTTCAGAATTGGGTTCATCT
>JAYVIT010000357.1:0-8789 GCA_043769965.1 Saprospiraceae bacterium | reverse complement strand
CAATCCAATAATCAGTAATGAACAAATCATTGAAAGTGTAGTGCCCATTGAAAATGATTTTGGTTTGAATTCCAAGACAATTTGATGTTTTCCTGCAGGAACCTGACAAGCGCGTAGTACATAATTTGCTCTAACCAATTCCGTTTCTTTGCCATCGATGCTCACATGCCATCCCAGATTCGGACCATACCAAACTTCAGAGAACACTACAAATTGGTCTGATCCAGATTCGAAATCATAAGTCAATTTATTTGGTGAATATGCAGTTTGTTTAATGCTGCCTAATGCATCAAATGCTGTTTTTGAAATTTGATTTTTAAATTCGGAATGAACGATCGCAGTTTGTTGCAGATTGTTAGTATTCAGTTCGCCGATTTCTTCATCCGGAGTGTTTACATATTTTAAATTCTGAACCAACCATGCATTGCCGAAAGCGTAAGAATTTGGTACCGCAATTTCTTTTCCTGGTTGACCAAGTATAAAATATTTTGTATTCAACATATTGAGCACAGAAAGCGATGAAAACGAAGTCATGACCATACTATCTGAAGTTGCAGATTGCAATGCGGCATTCAGTTGATTCATTTCCGGATCGATGTGATGATCGATGATGTCCTGGTAACGTTGAAGTTTTGCTGGATGATAACCCCCGATGTGATTATGGAAAAAAGAAACGAATGAACTATTGAATGTATTCACTGTCAGATCTAATACTCTATACTGGGATTTGTCAGCGCTAATTTGATTGTCAACTGCTCTTGGTTTTTCGGTCTGTTCTTTTTTGGATTTAGTAATAAAATCATCTTTATGAACATAACGTGTAGCTATTCCACCAAAATCAAAAAGTATTAGTCCGCCTAAGATGCAAGCAGTAGTAGTTGTACTCAATTTATTTTTTGTAAAAAACCAAATGGTTGCAGCAGTTGCTAAAATAAATAATAGCGATCTAAATGAATCGGATTGTAAAAGTGATTTTCTATCTTCGAGCAATGCATCTACATTATATCCTTGTTTTACATAACTGTCATCTGATGAATGTGAGTAGTCAAACAAACCTGTACCAATAGTTGCCATGATCAAACAGATGCCTCCGGTAATGCCAAGACTATAATATAGTTTTTTATAGAATGCTGCATCGATGTTTTCTTTTTGTGAGATTTGATAAATGGCCATCATGCTCAGAATCGGAAAGAAATAAGAGACGACAGATAATATACTACTCGGTGCTCTGAATTTGCTGTAGAGTGGAATGTAATCAAATACAAAGCGATTTAGTATTTCGAAATGTTTACCCATAGAAAGTAAAATGCCGAGAACAACTGAAATTGCAATCCACCATTTGATAGGTCCTTTCACTATGAATAATCCAAGCACAAATAAAAAACAGAATACTGCACCAAAATAAAAAGGCCCAGAGGTGAATGGAAGTGATCCCCAATAGAGTGGAGCCTGCAATCGTTTGGGTAAGTTGTATCCTTTCTTGCGCAATTCTTTTGCAGTTGCAGATTTAGTATCAATTGGTTCTGAGGAGCCGCCACCTGCTGCACCAGGAATAATGCAAGCTATAATATCCTGTGTGCCATTGCTCCATTGTGTGGCATAGTCCCACTGCAAACCGGCAGTATTTACATCTGTGCTATTGGTTCCTGCTTTTGTTGTCAAGATGTGTCCGCCCCGCATCGTTTCTTTTGCATATTCATAAGTAGGAAGTAATGTTGTTGAGGAAGCCAGTAATGCAATGACAGTGATTCCTAAAAGCATTCCACTTGGAATTAAAAACTCTTTAATCTTTTTTTCTTTGAATGCAAAAAATGCAAATGAAAAAATGAGTGGCAACATCATGATCATTGCATAATAACTCATCTGCACGTGATTGTTGAGCACATTGATGCCCATTCCCAATGCAAACAATGCAGCTCCTTGCCACCATTTACCTCGATAAGAAAGAATCATTCCTGCCACGATAAATCCAATCATTCCAAGGACAATTAATTTTGGAACGTGTCCCGCTTCCCAGACTATAAAGTTTCCGGTGACAAGTGAAGTAGCCAATCCGCCTACTGCGGCAAAACCTATATTTAAACCAAGTACCAGATACAACACATAAAATGAAAGTGCACAAAGAAAGAAAATAGCAATCGGACCTTTCAAAAATCCAAGTGTAAGAATTTGCTGAACATAGGTCAGGAAATTGGATTCCGTTGGAGTTGAAATCTGATAAGCGGGCATGCCGCTGAACATCGTACCTGTCCATAATGCAGGATCTCCGGGATGTGTTTTATTATAATCCAGTATTTCGCGGGCTGATCCCTGCCATGAAGAGACATCGCCCTGTTGCATGACTTTGCCTTGCCAGACCGGGTAAAAGAAATAAGAAATGACTATGATAAATAGTGCAAGTATTGCAAAATGGGGGAGGAGCTTCTTGAGTAAGGTTTGGAACATAGCTTTGATATTGGTCAAACAAAGTTAAACGAAATGTTTAAGCCTAAAAGCCTGGTGTATTTTTATTTTAGAAACTTATTATTGATTAAAATTCAGCTGAAATGGAGTGATAAATATCAAATATTTGAAGATCTGGATTTAATTCAGACTCTTATTAATCTCTTCCAACTTCTCAATCCCCGGACACAATTCAAGTTCCGTAAGTTGATTTAATGGGGTAGTACTCGTGTTCAATATTTGATGCAGATCTTTACTATCCTCATTGATATAAATCAATCCGGTGAGAATTTCATTGGCTTCATTTGCTTTGTGCATTGCTTGCACAGCTGATTCTTTTTTGGATGGATCCCAATCTTTTTGAAGTTTGTTCAATTTCAACATGGAGCCGTCGTGCATTTTTACTTCCTGGGTACTGCCTTCTGAATAATTGGTAGTGATTTCTTTTGCAAATGGTACAAAATCGACCGTAGCTGTGGCTTCCAAATGATGTCTTACATAGTCATAAGACTTTGTGGAGCCGGGATTATTGTTGAATGTCACACAAGGAGAGATCACATCGATAAATGCAAAACCCGGATGTGCAAGTGCTGCTTTAATCAATGGTATCAATTGTATTTTATCTCCAGAAAAACTTCTCGCTACAAATCCTGCACCCAACTCAATAGCCAATCCGGCAAGATCAATATTTTGAAATTGATTTACAGAACCCGCTTTACTTTTTGATCCACGATCAGCAGTAGCAGAATCCTGTCCTTTTGTCAAACCATAACAACCATTATTCATCACGATGTAAGTGATATTCAGATTTCTTCTGATCAAATGTACAAACTGTCCCATACCAATCGATGCTGTATCACCATCACCAGATACACCAAGATAAATCAAATCGCGGTTTGCAAGATTCGCACCTGTTGCAACACTTGGCATTCGTCCATGGACCGAATTAAATCCATGTGAATTACCTAAAAAATAGGTCGGCGTTTTTGACGAGCAACCAATTCCCGAAAGTTTTGCGAGTTTATGGGGTTCAATATTTAATTCAAAACATGCTTGTATTAATGCAGCACTTATCGAATCATGACCGCAACCTGCACAGAGTGTAGAGATAGATCCTTCGTAATCTTTTTTCTTGTATCCGAGTTCATTGAGAGGTAACTCAGGATGGCGGAAACTTGGGCGTTGATAAGTCATTTATTAATGAAAGAATTAAGAAATTAAAGAATGAAAAATGAAGAATTGACCACTGACGATCGACCGCCGACCGCCGAAAAGAAAAATTGAGAAAGAATGATTGAAAATTGACAATTGAATATTTTTTAATTAATTTTTAAACTATTTGTCATCAATATATTTATTTTAACTGCTAACTGCTAACTGCTAACTGCTAACTGCTAGCTTCCATTCGTCTGAAATTCATAACTCAACGCAGCTACTTGTTTTTTCATATCCGAAAAGAAATCAACGATCTGACGTTTGATATTTTCTGCGGTGATGGGCATGCCGTCGTAATTTAAAATGCGAATCAGTTTTTTAGGATCTTCGTTTAATTCATTAAGTAAAAGCGAGCGCATTTGTGCATCGCGGTTTTGTTCGATGACAAAAACCAATTCATGTTCTTCGATGAAATCACGAACTTCAGCTGTAAATGGAAATGAACGAATTCGCATGGCATCCAATTCAATATTTTCTGCTTTCAAATAATCTTTTGCTTCTAGTGCAGAATAATGACTGGTTCCAAAAAATACCATTCCGAATTTTGAATTATTTTCCTTTTGATATAATTCCGGTTTGGGTACGTAGGATTTTATACTCTCCCATTTTTTAACAAGACGATCCATGTTTCTTTTATACGCATTGCCGTCTTCCGTATAAATTGCATATTCATCTCTCGATGATCCACGTGTGAAGAAAGAACCTTTGGTTGGATGGGTACCAGGAATTGTTCTGTATGTAATGCCATCTCCATCCGAATCGAGATAGCGACCGAATTTTCCAATTTTATCTAATTCTTCTTTATTTAATACTTTACCACGTTGATATTTTTTATCACTCCATTTTAATGGATTAGATACATGATCATTCATGCCCAAATCTAAATCGGATAAAATAATTACAGGAGTTTGTAATTGTTCGGCGAGATCAAAAGACAGCGCGCTGAATTCAAAACATTCATCTGGCGCACTTGGCAGCAATAATACTTGTTTAGTATCACCATGTGAAGCATAAGCTGCAGATAATACATCTGATTGTTGTGTACGTGTTGGCATTCCGGTTGATGGTCCTGTTCGTTGCACATCAATAAGTACTGCAGGAATTTCAGCAAAATACGCAAGACCTAAAAATTCCTGCATCAGTGATACACCAGGGCCACTTGTTGCAGTGAATGCACGCGCACCATTCCACATCGCACCTATGACCATGCCCATTGCGGCAAGTTCATCTTCTGCCTGCACTATTGCATAATTGTTTGCTCCCGTTTTTTCATCTACTCTCAATTCAGCACAATAATCTGCAAATGCATCTACAACTGAAGTAGATGGAGTGATTGGATACCAAGCGGCTACTGTTGCGCCACCGTAGATTGCACCGAGAGCACAAGCAGCATTTCCTTCGAACAGAATTTTGTCACTCAATAGATCTCTTCTTTCAAGTCTGTATTCAAGTGGATATTTATAATTGTCTTTTATGTATTGTGCCCCGAGATCTAATGCCTTGTGATTGGGCGCAATGAGTTTTTCTTTTCCTTTGAATTGTTCTTCCACTAAATTTTGCAGCACATTCATTTCAAGATCAATCAATGCTGCAACAGCTCCAACGTAAATGATATTTTTGAATAGCATCCGTTGTCTCGGATCAGCATATTCTCTGGTTGCAATTTCTGTAAGAGGAACACCAATGTAATTTATATCTTCTCTGATAAATTCTTTATGCAGCGGTTTTGAATTGTCGTAAATAAAATAACCTCCAGCTTTTACATCTGCAATATCCTGCATCATGCTTTGTGGATTTACAGAAAGCATGATGTCAATTCCTTCGCGTCTTCCCAGGTATCCTTTTTCATTGACGCGTACTTCGTACCAGGTTGGTAGACCTTGTATGTTGGATGGAAATATATTTTTTGGAGTTACCGGTATGCCCATTCTGAAAATGGCTTTAGCAAACATATTATTTGCACTGGCGCTTCCAGTACCATTCACGTTTGCAAACCGAATAACAAAATCATTAATCATCTGATGTGGGAGCATGAACCTGCTTTAGTCACATTATATAAATATTTTTGCATATCCCAGGCTGAAGTGGGGCAGCGCTCTGCACAAAGTCCGCAATGAAGACAGACATCTTCATCTTTGACCATCACCCGGGTTGTAGGCAATACGTCAGAAACATAAAGATCCTGGGTTTTGTTTTTAGCAGGTGCGCTGAGCATCATTCTCAAACTATCTTCTTCTTCATTTGGTACAAAAGAAATACATGCCGTTGGACAAATGTCAACACAAGCATCGCATTCAATACAACGACTTTCTGTAAATACCGTTTGCACATCGCAATTCAAACATCGTTGCGCTTCTTTGAATGCAGTTTGTATATCAAATCCCAATTCAACTTCTTTCTTGCGATCTTTTAACGTAATTGTTTTTTCTGCTTGCGGTACAATGTATCTTAGATCATCAACAATTTTGCTATCGTATGACCATTCGTGTATTCCCATTTTTTGAGAAACTAAATTGACCATTGGATCCAATCGTTGTTTCAAATCTTTTCCATTGCAAAACAAATCAATGGAAACTGCGGCCTGATGTCCATGTGCAACGGCAGTAATAATATTTTTTGGACCGAATGCAGAATCACCACCAAAGAAAACGGATGGAACTGTTGATTGAAAAGTAAGCTGATCAACAGTCGGCATTTCCCATTTATTGAATTCCAATCCAAGATCTCTTTCTATCCATGGGAAAGTATTTTCTTGTCCAATCGCCAACAACACATCATCTGCTTCTATGAATATATCTGGTTCGCCGGTACTAACCAGATTTCGTTTTCCATTTTCATCTTTGACGGCATGTACTTTTTCAAAAGTCATTCCTTTAAGTTTGCCATTTTCGATGACAAAGTTTTTTGGTACATGACAATCGAGTATTGGAATGTCTTCATGCATGGCATCTTCTTTCTCCCAGGGAGACGCTTTCATTTCTGCAAAAGGACTTCTAACCACAACTTTTACTTCCGCACCACCTAATCTTCTAGAAGTCCGGCAACAATCCATGGCTGTATTTCCGCCACCGACAACTATTACTTTCTTACCTATCGAATGTATATGTTCAAATGCTACACTAGCCAGCCATTCAATTCCTATATGAATATTGGCTTTTGCTTCTTCGCGACCAGGAATATCAAGGTTTTTACCCCTTGGAGCACCGGTTCCGATGAAAACAGCATCATATTTTTTGTCGAGTATTTCTTTTAAACTCTTAACATAGGTTTTGAATTGGGTATGAATACCCATGTCGAGTATAAAATTCACTTCTTCCGCCAATACTTCATGTGGTAAGCGAAAGGAAGGAATCTGACTGCGCATCATACCTCCACCGAATTCCTGTTCATCATACAGGTGGATCTCATAACCCAAAGGAGCCAGGTCTCTTGCTACTGTAAGTGATGCCGGTCCGCCGCCAATCAAGGCCACTTTTTTCCCATTTGATGGAAAAGGGGCCTGTGGCATATGTTTTTTAACATCGCTTTTATTGTCCGCAGCGACCCTTTTCAGCCGGCAAATCGCTACTGGTTCCTCCTCAATTCGACCTCTACGGCAGGCGGGTTCGCAAGGGCGGTCGCAAGTACGACCCAATATGCCGGGGAATACATTGGATTCCCAATTGACCATATAGGCTTCCGTATATTTTTCAGCGGAAATAAGTCGGATGTATTCTGGCACAGGTGTATGTGCAGGACACGCGTACTGGCAGTCTACTACCTTATGGAAGTATTCCGGATTCTTAATGTTTGTCGGTTGCAATGTTTTTTCTACTGTCTTAAAAAGCGGTACAAAGATATAATTCAAGGGGCAATTGGCAATAGGCAATATGCAATTGGTAAGAATTTTATAAGCAACCTGCAATTGTTTATGCAATTCTTAATTATTAATTCTTCATTTTTCATTTCCCATCAGTTGTTGCAAGTTTGCAACTTGCAACAGAATATGCTCATTGCCTCTAACATGATCCGATTCTAAAATTAGAAATTAAGCTCGCGATTTGTATCTTTATTCTCACGAAATAAATCATTTTGCTAAAACAATTAAGATTTCTTTGGATAACAAGCTTAACGCTCATGATGTATTCATGTGATGAAAAGGATTGTTGCGGACCTGCTGATCCAGATCTTTTCATTTTCGGCACTTATTATGGAAAATGCGTAGGTTCTCAATGTGTGACCATTTATAAAATAGAAAATGAAAAGTTGTATGAGGAAACTACTGATGTTATACCATATCAGGATTTTCTCAATGGTAGATTTGAGCAGTTATCTGATTCGAAATATAAAATAGCCAAAGAGCTCATTCAAAAAGTACCTGCCTTATTGCTAAATGAAAACAAACATGTGTATGGATGTCCTGATTGCGGTGATTGGGGTGGTGTTTACTTTGAAATAAAAACAGGTACATTACACAAATCATGGTTGATTGATATGATGAATACGGATTTACCTGCTGAGTTAATTCCGTTTAAGGATGAAGTGGTAAAAACTATTGGAATCATTCGGTAAGACACTATTGATTATTATCTCAGCAGAGATATTGTCTCTTGTTGAATCATCTTTATTGATTTTATTAAACCGGCATAATAATATTTCGGTGCGCTGCACCTGAATTCTTTTTGTGTTTTATGTTGCTACAAAGATATGGGCGGCTCTGCCGCTTGGGAATGTCTTTGAATTGGCGATTGCAGTTTACACGTAAAGTTCTGGTGGTTCTGCCGCTTGGGAATTTGTTTGAATTGGCGATGCAATTTGCATACAAAGGTATGGGCGGCCCTGCCGCTTATGAATGTGGTCCAAAATATATATTAGCGGCAGAGCCGCCCAAATCTTTGTAGATCCCAAAATCACAAAATCCCATAGGTGCAGAGCACCGGAATATTAAAAATTTGCAAGCATTTCCACACTCGTTAAATCATAAAAACCAGGAGTTTAATAAGTTCTTTGCGTTGCTGAATAAATTTTAATTAAGCCAATTGACTAATCATATATATTCGCATCACATTAAATTGATAAAATATGGCGAACACTTACACCCAAGTTTTATTGCATATAGTTTATGCGACGAAATTCAGAAAAGCATGCATTGG
>JAYVIT010000356.1:0-9401 GCA_043769965.1 Saprospiraceae bacterium | reverse complement strand
ATTTCATCCATTTTTTCCTCTTGTCTAGGTACTTTACTTGCACTTGGTCTGATTATTCTAATATTTGGAGCCATCGGTGCCGGAATGATGCTGAATAGTAAACCAGATGTTCAGTTAAAAGATAATTCAGTCTTAAGAGTTGAAATACCAGATCAACTACCCGAACAAACCAACAATATTGAAATCGATTATTTTTCCCTCGAAAACGAGAAAAAAATTGGATTGCATGATTTGGCTAAAACGATCATACATGCTTCGAAAGATGCAAAAATAAAGGGCATTTATCTTCAAGGTGGCTCCTATGAGCATGGCTACTCCAGTTTGAAAATTATTCGAGATGCCTTATTGGAATTCAAGAGCCAGGGCAAATTTGTAGTTAACTATAGTAACTTTCTGGATAATAAAAATTATTACCTGGCCTCCATAAGTAATAAAATAATTTTACATCCATTAGGATTTTTAGATTTAAAAGGATTCGGAATTACAACTGTCTTTCTCAAAGAATTCTTCGATAAAGTTGGCATTGATTTCAATGTATATTATGCAGGTGAATTTAAAAGTGCAACTGAAATTGTACGGTTTAATAAAATGAGCCCGCAAAACAGGTTGCAATTAAAAGAATATATCGAAAGCCAATATCAAATTTATCTGGATGAAGTTTCTAAATCAAGAAACCTTACTTATGAAGAGTTAAAATTAAATTTAGATCTGTTTAGCTCCCACTCTCCCGAACTTGCTTACTCACATAAAATTATTGATTCAATAGCCTATGAGATTGATGCATTTGCAAGTATTCATCAACTTCTTGGAACTACGGAAACGGACAACATTAATTTTATTAAAATTCATGATTACTTTGAAAAAGTAAAAGAAAAAGGCGAAGACTATTCAAGCTCTAATAGAATTGCTGTAGTATTTGCAGAAGGTACAATCACTGATTCCTATGGCAAAGAAGGTGAAATCGGAAGAAAGTATTTAAAAATATTACGAGATGTACGAACAACTAAAAGTATTAAAGGACTGGTCTTGAGAATTAATTCTGGAGGAGGCTCAGCTCTTTTGAGTGATGAGATTTTAAAAGAAATTGATTTAATCAAAGCACAAGGCAAACCGGTTATTGTTAGCATGGGTGATTATGCAGCATCAGGTGGCTACTATATAGCCTGTCATTCGGATAGTATTTTTTCCAGTCCATATACCTTAACTGGATCTATCGGTGTATTTGCATTAATTCCTAACTTCAACAAATTATTAGGAGATAAAATAGGTATAGATGCAGACACCGTTGGCACAGGACCTATGTCGAATAAATTTAGTACGATGTTACCATGGGGCAAAGAAGAATCAGAAATTATTCAAGCAAATGTCAATCATACATATGACCGGTTTATTTCTGTAATTTCAACTGGAAGAAATTTGGAAATTGAAAAAGTAAAAGAAATTGCAAAAGGTAGAATTTGGTCCGGCCAAAAAGCAATAGAACTTGGCTTGGTAAATCGATTAGGAACACTTCAGGATGCAGTTACTTCCGTTGCTAAATTAGCATCATTGGATAAATACAGAATTAGTGAATTCCCTGCACAAAAAGACCCAATACAGAAATTGCTGGAAAAAATGCAAGGCAAAAATGAAGATGGTAGTTCTCTAATGAATGAAGTGTATTTTAAAAATGAACTCGGATCATTTTATAGTTGGTACCGGGAAATACAATATTATAAAAACAACAAGGGACTTCAGATGCGCTTGCCGTATATTTTGAGCGAAGGGAATGGACTTTAGGAGGAGAAATGAAAGCCTGCCTGCGGCAGGCAGGAATTAAAAATTGAAAGAATTAAGGAATTGAATATTTTATTTTAATTAATTTTTGTTTTACTTTTCAATTGCTAAGTTCGACGGGCACTGTAATACCTTGCCTGTTGCCAATTGCCTCTTGACAACTTCTTCCAATAGCCTATTAAAAAGAACAGTCTTCCCAACTTAATGAGAAGACTGTTCTTATTTTATAATAAATCTAACAGAAATACTATTCCAATATTATCATTCTTCTGGTGGCAGTCTGATCGCCAGAATCCAGTTGATAGAAATACATTCCGGAACCATGTAATTCATCTCTCTTTACTTTTACAACATTCATTCCTTTGACAGCTTGAATATTGGTGAGATAAATAACTTTTCCAGTAACATCATAGATACTCAGTTTTGCTAAAGCATCCTGATTTACTCTAAAGCTGATCTCCGTTTCTTTATCAAATGGGTTTGGTGCATTTTGATACAATTCAAAAATACCAGTTTCTTCCATTTTATCAGAACGAACGCTCAACTTAACTCCAGTAGTTTTCAGATCAGTGCTATACGCTTCTGCCGCAGTAACATCACTTGATATAGCAAATAATTTACTAACAGCTCCGCTACCAAGAACTCCAAACTTGATTGTGAACAATACTTCATTTTCAGTAAACGTCAACCCCTGTTTAGCATTCCAGCTCATTGTCAAAATGCCATTTTCAGTGCGATTCATTCCAAAATTGGATTCATCAACCTGAAGCGCATTGGCTTCCATTCCTTCAAATATAAGATTGCGCGCATCAAAATTTAAAGTGAACTGGAATCCACTTACATCATTAAAGTTTGAAGCTTTCACTTTCATTGAATACGAATCACCAGATTTTAAACTGGATTCGTCAACAAACATATTCAATGCTTCATTATTACGACTGATTACATTTCCATTCAGGTTGCTTGCAACAGCTGAATTATTCACATCACCCATCTTTATGGCTATAAAGTCTGCTTGGTTTGATGAATTCAATATGACCACAGTCTTTCCTTCCTGGAATTCAAATGGCTTCTTAGGATTGATAAAGACGTAATCAGAAGGAATCATCATCCAAGAACTCACTTTTGTAAATTCTGCATTTACACCAAGTATGAGTTTTCTGATTTCTGAAATATCCGCTGCAGTAATTGCATCTGAATTATTAACATCAGCAGCAATTAATTTATAAGAACTTTGAATTTCTTCAATTCCAAGAATATGTCTTTGAATCTTCACGATATCAGCAGTTGAAACACCATTTGTAGCTGCATCATTACGATTTGATTTTACAACATACTCTTTGTTTAAATCTAAATCACTAAACAAATAGTATCCAGCATTACCGGTCACTATCTCTTTAGTCATTACATTATTATCGTACAATTCGACATCTGCTTTTGCAGTCAATTCACCGTTTTCAGTTCTGATTAAACCGTTTACGTTACCGCTATTCAAAGTTGGAGGATTTGGACAAATGTTTTGATTGTCTTGAACAATAACTGCAGTGGCGCAATAATCTTTATTTCCTTCTTCATCTTCAACCCACATTTGAACATTGATAACTAGTTCATCAGATTTTTGTCCTCTTACAAAATCATCACAACAAACTCTTATACTTTTCTTGCTGGTATCTCCATCAAAATAGTATTTTAAATTGCCGGGAGTAGTACAATTATCAGAGCTCGCCAAATTCAAATCTTTTGCCCAAATGTCTACACAACCAGTTGAAGGCATCGGAACTGTAATTATTCCAGTCAAACAATAAGGAGTTGGTGCTTTACAGTCTTTAACTTCAAATAAAGTGCAACATTGACCTAAGTTACCGCAACCATCTTCTATATACCAACAGATTCTATGAACTCCAATTGGATAAATTCCACTAGCATCAAAAGGATTGTTTGGATTGTCTGCATATGGATTGTTGCGAATAGCAGGCTTTATACCTTGAGCATATTCTTTCAATGTCAATTTACCTACATTGAAATCAAATGTGCCATTATTGAATAAATCAATTTTGTATTCACCTAATAACCAATCAACCGGTGTGCATGAATCCGTAGCTGTTACAGTCAAGCGAAGATGTCCAACACAAGTATTTAATGTGGTATTGAAAACAGCTGGTTCGCAAATTCCAACATTACAAGTAACTGTTGGTTTTACCTGGTCTCTTACTTTAATAACCTGTGTAAACTCCCATCTGCCTCTTTCGCCATTTAGATTTGGATCATATTGACACCAATCGATTACAACCCATTTACGCAAGATCTTATAACAAGCATCAGGCTCAATGGTAAAGATTTCATCAAAATTTTGAATTGCAATCAGATTGCAATGGTTTCTTGCACCATTAACTACCTGAGGCTTTCCTAATAAAGGATTATCAGGACTAATGTCTGCACCACATCCATTAATATACGTGCCAAGTCCTTGGCAATCTGGCCAAATGATATCATCATTTGGATCACAATGATTATTGCGGTTCACATAAAATGGATCACAGTTAACAACCCAAATTGTTTGAGTTGCAGTTATGATAACTCCATTAGGACCATTTGCTGTAACATCTCTCAATACACGTCCCTGACCACATACTCTTAAATCTCTAACTGTAATTTTTGGTGCAGCTGCACATGAGGATAATACATATCCATCAAATCCCCAGACCAATTCAAATGTTTTATCCGGATGACTAATATCAAACAATGTATTATAATAATCGCAAGCAATATTATTTGCTGGCTGCAATTGTGGCGGTAATCCGATTTGATAACCAGGATAACCTGTAATATTATTTTTCTCACAATAGTAACTGCATACAACATCTGTAGTTTTCACTTTTGCTCTCCAGGCAAGATCAGTAACGACCTTTCCAAAAGTTGCATCATCTGGATTCGTCAGTGCATTAACATCAAACCAGAATGCACAACTAACTACAATATTTGGAGGTGCAACAACCGTAGGCACACTCTTATCTTGTACTTCTACTTCAACCATGCAATCGCTATAATGGCCAAATAGAAATCCATTCTGTTCCATAAATCTTGGTAACAATGGTCCTGTGCCAGGATCTTTATCAAAGACACGGAAAACAACTCTAACTGTTTTTCCAACATCTGCACAACAGAATAAAACATAATCATCAAAGTATACTTGGTTTCCGTTTATTGAAAAATCGTCATCACCATTTACACCGTTGCAACATGCTTTATTGTCTTTTGTACTTCCGGCATTTGTTCCCAACAAATCATCCATGCAAATTGCTTTGAACCATAAATGAGGAGAACAATTATCGAAAGAACCATCGTCAAATGTTTCGGCCCATACTTTTGCAGTATTGAGACCAGGACTTTGACTTCCTGTAATGGTAACTACAGTTTTTTGATCACAAACTGCATTTGGAGGAGTATTGTCTTGAACATTGAGGACAACTCTTTTTTCTGTAATATTACCACAGCAGTCCTCTGCAACAATGTAAGCGTTTTGGATACCAAGAGGAAGATTTACCACGACATAACCTGAAACATCATTGCCCAAAACGGTTCCATTTTCTACTTGAATTGTATAATGAACTTCGTTTGAACAATTGTCGACTACCCATGCTGGAGCAACATCCCAGCGACCTTCGCATCTCCATGGGTCAGTACTAACAATTAAGCTATCCGGGTAAAGAACTTGTGGCGGAACATTGTCCATCACTTTTATAATTTGATTTGTGTCTTTTACTTCACCTGTACACCAGTTGAGTAAAGTCCAAATCCTTAGAATTTTGTAACAACCTACAGGACCTGCATCGCATCCTGGTTTAGAAATATCAATTTTGATATCTCTGAATGTCGAAGCAATATTGGAGCAACCTGCGTTACCTGGCTCTCCAGTCCCTTGCCATAATACATATTGATTACCAAACCAACACTGATAGTTTTCAGCATAATAAATTGTTTTAGGACTTGGATGACCGATGTATTCACCAGCATCGATGCAATTCCATCCTAATGATCTTGGCACTCTGATTGTTTGACCAGAACCATTCCAAACTGCTGTATCTAATAAAAAGTCATCAACACAAACTGTCCAAGGTTTAATATGTGCAGAAACATTAAATGTTTTATCTGCTTTTTCATCACACTTTAAAGCAACAGTATGGCCAGGAAGCAATAGTCCATCCCAATTCAATGGATAGGTAAGATTATTTAAATCTCCTAATTTCACTGTTATTCTTTGAGGACATGTATCTCTATTGCCTGATTCGTCAACTGCAATAAAATACCTGGTAATGATTTTATCATAACCTAATGCACAAGATCCTTTTGAGATCACATCATAATAAGATGGAAAATAGAAACCGCAAGCTTCAACAACAACAGGCTCTCCGGTAGCAATAGGATCTGTGCTTTCATAACACTCAACTGTGACATCTAAGGGACATCTCATAATAGGAGGTAGTTTATCTTCAACACAAATTTTACCCCAACAAGAATTTCCGCTAGAAATTTCTTTAATAGTGATTTTAAAACACTTTCCAATATGCGATTCACCTATTTGCACAAAAGGAGTAAGTGGTTCATCATCAACAATAGCATTGGTTACCCAATCTCGCGCAATAACTTCATACAAAGCATTCGGACCAGCCTGCTCCAATAAGTGTTGAGGTCTTATTGTTGCTTTACAGTTCTCGTCCAAACTTACTTGTATTAAATCATGACACACTAATTGTCCTGCAAGGACAATTTCTCTTGGTCCATTTGCGGCAGAACCAAAGTTCACCGAAAACAAAACCAGTAAAATCATTAGACAATTTTGTTCAAATCGTCTTCTCAAGCTTAGTAAGCATCGTCTATTCATACAATCGATTTTGGTATTTAATTAAAATTTAATTCTTGCTTCATCTTGCTTATGATCAACAATAAGAGTGCTGTAGATCCAAGTAAGGAGCTATGAGTAGATGGCTATTAAATGTTTGTATTTGCTAAGAAGTGCTAGATTCTTAACTTGCTCTCTTTAAATAATTACAATAAATAATTACTCAATAGGAGTTTTTCTGAGCACACAATGATCACTCATTTGAGTGCGCATTACAAGAAATTCAATACATTTTTTTAACTGAGATATTTAATCTTAGAGAGTATAGGATACTAAATATAGTACTACCTAATAAAAATTAAATATGAAAAGTGATGAAATTAAATAAATTAATATAGTGTCAACCTACCTTTCGATAGTATTATGGATAATACGGGAGTAAAATCCTTATTAATTTATGAGACAAAAGAAATAAAACGAAAATCATGCCAAAAAAAAAGGAGACGATTCATCATCGCCTCCTTTTTAGTTTTATCAGAATGATTTATTCTATTAGTCCAATACAACCATTCTCTTAGTTGCCGTATGGTTTGTGGCATCTAATTGATAGTATAATATTCCACCTGCATTTAATTCAGATTTCAATACTTTAACAGTATTCAATCCTTTTATTCCTTGCAGATCATATACTCTAACCACTTTGCCTGTTACGTCATAAATACTCAATTTAGCAGTACCAGCCTCTGGTAATCTGAAGCTGATGACCGTTTCTTTCGCGAATGGGTTTGGTGTATTTTGATACAACTCAAAAAGTCCACTTTCCACAACACCTTTTTCGGTATGTACTCCAAGACTTATGTCTTTGATATTAAGGTCGGCATCATAAGCTTCAGCTGCAGTAACATCTCCGGTAAGTGCCAAAAGACTACCAATGTTAAATTTGCCATTTGCCCGGAATACAATTGTAAATAATGTTTCATTCACATCAGCATTTTGAGCTACTTTGTTATTCCAACTAGTAGTCAATACACCTTCATTCAGTTTGTTTGTTCCAAAATTTGATTCATCTATATTCAAACTACCTGCTTCAATTCCTTCGAAAGTCAAAGACTTATTATCGAATTTCAAAGTAAACTGGTAACCAGAAATGTTTGTGAAGTTGCTGGATTTGAAAGCTACTTTGTAAAGTTCACCTGCAATTGTAGTGTTGTTATCAATTTCAAGATTCAATTTGCCATTGTTTCTTGTAGTACTTCCAGTCAAATTATGTGCCTGAGCATTATTATTTACATCTCCCATTTTAATGGATACAAAATTCTCTTTCAAATCTGATCCATCTTGAATGTTGATGCTAATTTCTCTTGGCGCAGTCCATACAGAAGCCTGGTTGGTAAATTTATAAGAGGTAGGAACAAATGACCATGATTCCACTTTAGCAAATTTACTGGTTACGCCTAATACCAATTTTCTAATTTCAGAAATGTCAGCTGCAGTAATTGTGTTAGAAAGGTTTATGTCAGCTGCAATTTGTTTATAAGGACTATTTAATGTTTGCAATCCTAAAATGTGTCTTTGAATTTGAACAATATCAGAAGTGCTTACTCCATTTAATGGGCTATCATCTCTTTTGAACTTCACCTTATAATCTCCAGCAATAATATCTCCGAATAAGTAGATTCCATTTCCACCAGTGGTCCGTTGTCCAACCATTGTTGAAGCCTGATACATTTGCGCTTCAGCGAATTGGGTTGTATTTCCATTTTCAGTTTTGATTTCACCAGTAACTCTTCCTAATGAAGATGTATTTGGGCAGATATCCTGATTATCCTGAACTATGATTGTTGTTTTGCAATAGTCTGTATTACCTTCTTCGTCTTCTACCCACATTTGAACTTCAACGAACAACTCATCATTAGCACCTGCAGCTACGAAATCATCACAACAAATTGTTTTGCTGGTTGCAGTTGGATCTCCATCAAAGTAGAATAAAAGATCATTGGCATCAGTACAATTGTCAAAGCTTCCTCGATCCAAATCATTTGCCCAAACGGTTATACAACCAGATGTTGGCATTGGAACAGTGATTACTCCTGTCAAACAGTATGGAGTTGGCGCTTTGCAATCTTTTATTTCAAACAATTGGCATAAAGCAGCTATGTTTCCACAACCATCTTCAACAAACCAACAAATTTTATGAATTCCAATTGGATATGTTCCACTTGCATCAAATGGATTGTTTTCGTCATCTGCATAATCATTATGATGGAATAAAGGTGTACCACCATTTGCAAAATCCTTACGAGTCAATGGACCAACTTTGAAGTCATATCCTGAATGTGAACCGATTCCATCATTAAATAAATCAATTTTGTAATCATAGAATAACCAATCCAATGGACTGCAATTATCAGTTGCATCTGCAGTAAGGCTTATGTGACCGTAACAAATATTATCTGTAGCATTTTTGACGGCTGGCTCACAATCACCCACATTGATACTTATCACTGGTTTGTCATTGTCATGTACTTTAATGATTTGCAGGTACTCCCATCTTCCTTTTGTTGGGTCGATGTTTGGATCATACTGACACCAGTCAATAACTACCCATGTACGCAATATTTTGAAACAAGCATCTGGTTCGATCGTAAAGATTTCATCGAAATATTCTATACTTATTAAAGCACAGAGATCATCTGCATTGTTTTCAACAACTGGTCTACCTAATAATGGATTATCAGGACTAATGTCTGCTCCACAACCGTCGATAGTAGTTGCCTGACCTGTA
>JAYVIT010000355.1:0-7635 GCA_043769965.1 Saprospiraceae bacterium | reverse complement strand
TTACCCTGATAATTTATTTTAAGTAAGTACTGTTCATCTTTTTTGAACTTATTGGAGATGAATACTGCATTAAATTCTCTTCTGTATTTTAATTCTCTACCATTCAAACTGATTTTATTGATTCGCATATTTTCAAAAAGATCAACTTGAATTTCCGGTAAATCCTGATTTGCTGTAAAGGTCATCTCAACGATTCCGGAAATACTTTGATTAGAAATGTCCAGCTGCAGATTCAAATCATAAAAACTGACATTGTAATTGCGCTCTGCTCTTAATGAACCACGAAGGCTATCCTTTCTGGAAAAGCTTTGCTGGGATTTGATTTCTAAAGTTGTAATGAAAAAGCAAATAGAAAGAAGGTAAAAGAAGTGTGTTTTCATCAAATGGGTCTGATTTTGCGTTTACCGGATCTAAGATTTCGATGTACCAGGAAATCGACCAAAGGTACGGGCAAATATTTAGCCAGTAAACAGAACAGGAATTTGTTTTTACGGATGAGATACCTCGTTTTGGGTTTTGAGGACATTAAAGCCTCTAAAACCGGAATTTTCAAGGATTCAACAGGAATGGCACTTTTCTCCATTTCGAGGATTGTTTCCCTCGCTTTCTCCATATATACCGAATAAGGGCTGTCTTCAAAATCTTTGGCTGCTTCCAGGTGTTTGCTCCAGATTGGTGTTTTGATGGATCCTGGTTCGATGATGATTACTTTGATATTCATCAACTTAAGTTCCCTTCTCAGGCTATCAGATAAGCCTTCCACTGCAAATTTCGAAGAGGCATATGCACCTAAAAATGGACTGGCGAATAATCCGGAAACAGAACTGATATTGATAATCCTCGATCCTTCACCTTGTTTGATTAATAAATCAAAAGCCATTTGAATCATCTTGATCAATCCGAAAACATTGACCTGGAATTGATACTTGATTTTATCAAGAGCTAAATGACTGATCGGTCCGGGTGATGCAATGCCGGCATTGTTGATCAATGCATACAAGCCATGTTCACCGGTCAATGAAGTTATTTCAGCAAATGCTCTTTCGATAGATGATTCATCCGCAACATCCATTTGGATTAAGTGGATTTTATGTTGATTGATAAGTGTTGGATCAAGGTTTTGTATCGTCCGGTAAGTACCAATGACGGAATACGAATGTTCGGATATCAATTTCGCTATGTATAAACCGATTCCAGAGCTTATTCCTGTGATTAAAACAAATTTCAATTTAACTGAATTTGGGAACAAAATTACTCTTTGATTATTTTTTATGAGCAATTTGAGTGTAAATTTGTTGATCCTATTGAATATGAAGCAATTCCTTATTTTCTTTTGTGTTATCTCAAGTTTTCTTTCATGTAAAAATGAAAAACAGATTAATCAAGAATATTTGATGGGCAAATGGATTATTGTCGAAGCTAGCAGAAACAATAAAAAAACAAATACCTTAGACGGAGCCTTTTTCTTTTTCGAACAAAAGATTATTACTACTAATTTTCAGGGCGCCGAAAACCAAGCAGAATACCAACTAACAAATCAAAATTTAAAATTAACAAAGGGTATGGATTATACGTTTCATCTCCATAAATCTCAAGACCAGATGTTAATTATGACTACAAAAATTCAAAATGCAGCATTTGAATTCAAACTAAAAAAGGAATGAGATGAAACGCTTTTATAAAATTGTCTTTTTGGTTTTCATGCTTTTTATTTCCAACAAGATTTATTCTATTGAAGCCTTTATACAACCTTCCATTTTTTATACAACCAATCTTCAGCCTTATGCAGAGATCCGGATTTTTATCAGCAGTAAAGGATTTAAAAAAATCCAACTCAAAGACAGTACATACATTTATAGCGCAGTAATTACACTTTTGCTCAAAAGAGCCGATCGTATTCTAAATGCAGAACGAATTGTATTGACTAGTCCAGCTAGCAAATCTCCCGGACCACTAATTCACCAAATAAGATGGCCTTTAAATGGAAGTAACTGTGAATTGGAAACAAAGATAGAAGACGAACAAGACACTGCAACCGAATTGACTTTGATTAATAAGCTAACACTACAGAAAAATAAAACGCCATTCATTTCAGATATTCAATTGTCGGCAATTGCTAAATCTTCAAGCGATTCGAATCAGGTCCTTTATAAAAATGGAATTTACAGTGAACCACTTGTTTATCATCACTATAAAACAGGAGAGAATCTTTTGTATGCATATTTTGAATCCTATTCAACCCTGTCATTGGGAAAAACATTTTTTCTCAAGTTTGTTTTGTCAAGAAAGGATTCCACTGGAGCATATATTGCCAGAGAAGAATGGTATAAAAAAAGAGAAGCAGGTAGTATTGATCCCTATTTGTTAAAGCACGATATTAGTAGTTTTATAACCGGAGCATATAAATTGTCGATTCAAATCTTAAATGCAAATTCAGTAGTTATCAATGAACATTCTGTTGAATTTACCAAGGACAATCCATTTTGGGATAAATTGGATAAGTGGGCCTCCATTGTAAGAGAAGATAAATATTATTTTGATAATTTGTCAGATTCGGCGGTGAATTATTCCATCAGATCAATGTATCCTTTGATTTCAAGTATTGATGTTTCCGTCATTAACGATCTTTTTAAAAAGAAAAAACTTGAAGAAAAGCGCATTTTTTTATTCGATTTTTGGACTCGTGAAAGCGATTATCCAAGATTGAATGCAAGAACTGCATTTCAAACTCATATGACCCTTGCAGAGAAAGTCGATAAAATGTTTTACTCTGGTTTTGGTTATGGCTTCGAAACTGACAGAGGTTTTTTTTATTTGAAATATGGCAATCCGGATGAAATCATTTCAGAAGATAAAGACAATGGAGCATTCCCATATGAAATCTGGAAATACAATAAGATCGCACTGACAGGCCAAACCAATGTCAAATTTTTATTTTACAATCCCGATCTTGCAGGTAGCGATTTCAGACTCTTACATTCAACAGCACACGGCGAACGCCATAATAAACGATGGGAAATTGAATTGTATAAAAATGCACCGACTGAAGTGAAAGGAAACAATCCAATTGATGACGAAGAAATGCATTCCAATTTTAATAGAAGAGCGAGGGAGTATTTAAAATACTAGTTTGCAGTTGGCAGTTAACAGTTTTCAGTTTACAAATGTAGATGTCAAATTTAAAGAAACAATTTAACAATTTACCAATCCAACAATTTAGCAAATACATCAAGAAATAATATCTTTGTCTGTTTATTAATTTAAACTGCACTAAATTTTTATTGAACAACTAACAACTAACAACTAACAACTAACAACTAACAACTAACAACTCCTTGATCCCAATTCCTAAATCCTAAATTTTGTAAGAATGTTATTATTAGACGGCAATCATCTTTCATCCATAATACGAAAAGAGATTTTAATTAAGGTCAGGCAGTTTTGTCAGAATGATGTGCGTTCGCCGCATTTGGCTGCGGTATTGATTGGAGATAATCCGGCAAGCCAATCGTATGTTAAAAATAAAATCAAAGCTTGCCAGGAAGTTGGTTACGCTTCATCATTAATCAAAAAACCGGCGACAGTAACACAAGAAGAATTGCTTTACATTATTAAGTCATTGAATGAAAATCCGGAGATAGATGGATATATTGTTCAATTGCCATTGCCAAGACATATCGACGAACAAGCAATTAATCTTGCTATTAATCCAGATAAAGATGTGGATGGTTTTCATCCGTACAATTTTGGAAAGATGGCATTGGGCCTTCCTGCTTTTCATCCGGCTACACCAATGGGAATCATGATGATGCTCGACCGCTATCAAATAGAAACAGATGGAAAGCATTGTGTGGTTTTAGGCAGAAGCAATATTGTTGGAACGCCGATTTCATTATTGATGTCCAAGAAAACAAAACCAGGTAATGCAACGGTAACAATAGCCCATAGTCGAACAAATCATCTGAAAGAATTGTGTCATCAAGCGGATATCATCATCGCTGCACTCGGCATTCCATTTTTTGTCAAAGAAGACATGGTCAGACAAGGAGCAGTGGTGATAGATGTTGGAATAAATAGAATGGATGATCCTTCATCTCCGCGAGGATATCGTTTGGTTGGTGATGTGGATTTTGCAAATGTAGCAGGAAAAACTTCTGCAATTACTCCGGTGCCTGGTGGCGTTGGCCCGATGACGATTACAGCATTGATTGAGAATACGTGGAAAGCGTTTTATAAGAAGTTGTAGTTGAATTTTAATTTACTTCTTCATTCACAATTCCTACCCGTCCGGCAGGCGGGCGTTGTTCTTTGTTCGTAATTCTAATTAGCGGTAATTAAGCAATATCAATAGTGACATACATTTCCTACCTCATTTCCCTCGATCCTTCAATTCATGAAATTGAAATTGCCCAACTAAATCTTTTGGGCGTTGAATCCTTTGTGGAGCATGATCTTGCGCTTGAAGCATTTATTGATGCTAAAAAGTATCCGGAGTTGGAAAATGAAATTGAAATGTATCTAAAAGAAAAAGCATTTCCATATGAAAAGAAAATTCACGATGCAAGAGATTGGAATGCAGAATGGGAAAAGAATTTTACACCCATTGCTATCGAAAATCAATTATTAGTTCGAGCTCCATTTCATGCACAGGATCAAAATTATTTACAAGAGCTAATCATTTTACCTAAAATGGCATTCGGTACAGGACATCATGAAACAACTTCGATGATCCTGGAGTGGATGTTGACTCAAGATCTGGCAGGGAAAGATGTTTTGGATTTTGGTTGCGGAACCGGTATTCTTGGAATATATGCAGCAAAGAATTCCGTTAGCAGTGTGGTATTTATTGACAATGATTCTCTCGCGACAGAAAATACGAACGAAAATATTTTGTTGAATCAATTGTCTGAGATAAAAGTTTTGTTAGGATCATTTGATGCTATTCCCGATGTGCAATTTGATTTAATACTAGCAAACATCACCCGGAATATTTTATCAGAAGGAATGGCGATTCTTTCAAATCATTTAAAGCCAAAAGCTAAGATTGCGATGTCTGGATTCCTGTTGCAAGATGCTGAATTCATGATTGATAAAATCAAACTGAGTGGTCTCCAATTAATAGAGCAAAAGCATAAAGGCGATTGGCTTTGTATCATTGCGGAAAAGCAATAGCATCTTCAAAATGTCGAAGACCTTCATAAACCAAATCAGTCGGCAATCCCATTATATTCGCATAAGTTCCATGTATCTCTGAGATTTTACAAAGTCCTATCCATTCCTGTACAGCATAAGCGCCGGCTTTATCGTATGGCTTATATTCGTTAATATACCAGGTGATTTCTTCATGATTCATTTCTCTGAAATAGACTTCAGACTTTCCTGTAAAGCAAAGAGACTTTGATAAATCTGCAAGACAGATTCCCGTATACACCATATGTTTTTTACCCGAAAGTGTAGCAAGAATTTTATAAGCATCATCAAAGTCATTAGGTTTTCCAAATACAGTATCTCCAAGAACTACAATTGAATCCGCTGTCAATAAAATTTCATCACCGTGAATTTTGTCTTTTGCATGTTTGGATTTTTCTTCGGCAAGAAATTCAGCAATGTGATATGTCGGCATATCATCAGGATATGTTTCGTCAAAAGGAATACTCACCACATCAAACCAAAATCCTGCTTCTTCCAGGAGTTGCTTTCTTCGGGGAGAAGAAGATGCGAGAATTATTTTACGTTTGTTTATTTTGTTCATAGATTTTTAGGCAATAGGCAAAGAATGGAATTCGCAAAAATAAAGATGTTTATTGATGCAATGTAATTAATTGAGAGTAAATTAAACAATTAAACAATTAAACAATTAAACAATTAAACAATTAAACAATTAAACAATTAAACAATTAAACAATTAAACTCTTAATTCCTAGCTTTCTCCCATCACACTCCAGTAAAAAGTTCCAAGTATCATAAAGATTTTTATATACAAACTAAGTCTGAAGAAATGATTTTTTTCTTCTGCTTTTGTGATCAGAATGAAAATGGATAGTGCAGGTATTCCAATGATAAGCAGAAACAAAAGTCTGGGCAACAATCCTTCTGTGAACCAAAACGCAGAACCGCATATGATCAACAAAGCCAACCAGACATTTAATGCAATAAAATTGCTTTTTTTTATACCAAAATAATTAGCAGTAGAATTGCAACTAAATGTTCTGTCTGAATCAACATCTTCGATATCTTTTATAATTTCTCTTGCCAGGTTGCTCAGTATGGCAAAGATAAATAGCATGATGAAGCGGTACATCAATTCAGCCCAGCTATTGTAATCAGAAAGCCGGAGTTCTTGTAAGTTGTCCCAGAAGACATAGGGTATGATGGCAATGACACTGCCTGTAAGAATTGAAACCAGTAAATTGCCAATTAGTGGAAAGCATTTAAGTTTAAATGAATACAACCATAGACTCAATATTGCAATAGGATAGATTATGAATGACTTAAAAAATCCACTTGAATACGATAAGTAAATTGCACAGAGGAATCCAATTATAACTAAAGCCGAATAAAATATCCATGAAAAACGTAGAGAAAAATAGTTTGGAATAATTCGTTTTGTTTCATCAAGTGAGTCAATATCAATATCATAAATATTGTTGAGTACATATCCGGAAGCAGCAATGCACAATAGTGTAAATAGAGTGAGCATGCATTGGAATTTGCTTAATGCCAATTCTTCACTAAGAAAATACGGATGAATAAAATAAGCATAAATAATCAGTTGAATAAAAATAATCATGATGAGATTTGGCAATCTCAACATACGGCTCCAGGCGTGTATCACCATTTGTCCTGAGCTTGTAGAATTTTTTCAATCAGATCGCGAACACAAGCCTTTCCTCCGTCTAACAGAGAAATGTACTTACTCACTTTCAAAACTTCAGGTACGGCATCGCGTGGACAAGCTCCTAATCCAACTTGCGATAGAATTTCTATGTCAGTGAGATCATCACCCATGTAAGCAACTTGCGCAAGAGATAGATTCCATTTTGCAATCAGATTTTCAAGCACGATCATTTTATGTTCTATGCCTAAATGGATTTCATCTATACCCAATAATTCAAATCGCTTTTGAGTACCAATACTTCTTCCTCCGGAGATCACAGCCATTCGAAAATCTGCTTGAATTGCTTTTTTGATGGCAAGTCCATCTTTCACATTCATGCTTCGCAAAAATTCTCCGTGATCTGTTATAAGTATCGTATTATCCGTACAAACTCCATCGATATCCAATACAATTGCACGAATCTGAAAAAAGGAATCATAAACATTCATGGGGTAAAAATAGGCTATAGGCTTTAGACTTTAGGCTGTAGGAGAAAAATAATAAATGAAAGAATGAAGGAATGAAGGAATAGAAGATGCACAATTGATAATTGTTTTAATCTGGTAAATGAGTTAATTTTTTTTATTGCCAATTGCTCCT
Organism: Saprospiraceae bacterium; assembly: GCA_043769965.1. Classification (GTDB taxonomy): domain Bacteria; phylum Bacteroidota; class Bacteroidia; order Chitinophagales; family Saprospiraceae; genus Vicinibacter. Next base: position 158 of record JAYVIT010000355.1, on the reverse strand, counting down.
TGCTTCTTGCCTCTTCAAGAATTATTGTCCCTCCACTCATATACCCATTTCGCCTGGATTTGTTCGAGGTGGGCTTCATTGCAATCTTCTCTTTTGCCTTCGAAGTGAGGGAGTTCCAGAATCCATTCTATCAATTCAGTAAAACGGATACGGTAGAT
>JAYVIT010000354.1:0-7998 GCA_043769965.1 Saprospiraceae bacterium | reverse complement strand
TACCTAAAACATTTATTGCCAAAACCAACAAGGCCAAGGTTGCTGAGATTAAAGAATTGTCTGATATCGAAATTCGCTGCAATGGCAAGTTTCAACGTGAATGGAAAGGTGAATGGGAAATACATTCATTTAATCTCGTTATTTACGAAGCGAAACAGACACCCAGAACAATTGCTAACTTGGGATCTTATTTTACAAATGAAACTCAGATGGTTTTAGCCGAAATAAATTCAGGTGAACTCATAACATTTGAACAAATCACTTTAGTGCATCCTCAAAAAGGCCAGGCAACTGCCGGATTTTCATTGCAAATAGAATGAGAATTAAATAATTTAAAAAGCCAAACATTTTGGTCTTCAAACCAAAAGCGAATTATAACCAAATACGACAATGGAAGCATGCATCATTTAAGTTTTTAATTCTTAGATGGCTAGTGACTTATTTATACAAGCATTAAGTCTTCTTCAAATATATTGAATTGAATTATTTCAAGTGGCTTTATTGCCGGAAGTTTAATTTTTGAATAAAGCCTATGCTTCGTTTTCGATTATTATTAAATATTAATCAAAAAACCGTTCCACATACTGTCCCCTATAAATTTAAAAAGCCTTGTAAATATCAATTTACAAGGCTTTTTAAATTATCTGAGTAGCCCGTAGGGGAATCGAACCCCTCTTACCAGAATGAAAATCTGGTGTCCTAACCCCTAGACGAACGGGCCTTCCTAAAAAAGAGTCGCAAATATAAAGAGCTTTGGGATATACTTGGACTTTTTGGGTGCTCAATATGTATTCCTTTTCCTTTATTATCGAAGAAATCAAATCCTGAATATCGTTTTGCACTGCGAAGGTCCATCCTCTTACCAGAATGAAAATCTGCTGTCCTAAGCCCCTAAACGAACGGACCTTCCTAAAAAGGAGACGCCTGGAAATCTCTATAACCTACTTATACTGCGTTGTTTGAATTTTTTAAAACCTTCATTTACAATCAGTAAACTCAGTTTTAAAAAATTCTCGCGCCTTGTCTAAGCGGTTTCTAGCGATTCCCTACCATATAAAGAGCTTTATATTTATACCCTGAACTTTTTTAGGGATTTTCTATTTACTTAGCGTACAATTCGGAATACATGAAAAAAATCGCAATTAATGGATTTGGAAGGATTGGAAGACTGACGCTCAGGCAGTTACTTAAAAAGTCAGATCTTGAAGTTGTGGCTATTAATGACCTTACTGATATCCCTACCCTGGCTCACTTGTTTCAATATGATTCGGCTCATCGGAAATTTGAAGGAACAGTCAGTTATGATGAAGATCATATTATAGTAGATGGTCGAAAGATAAAAGCATTGATGTGCAAAGATCCTTTAGAGCTTCCCTGGAAATCACTTGATATCGATGTGGTTTTGGAATGTACAGGTATCAATCTCACTTTTGAATCTGCAAATGCTCATATTCTGGCCGGAGCTAAAAAAGTAATTATCTCTGCACCACCCAAAGATGCAAGTATTCCAACTTTTGTTTTAGGCGTAAATGATGAAGAACTTAAACCAGAACTTCAAATTATTTCAAATGCATCTTGCACAACCAACTGTCTTGCCAACGCGATAAAAATATTACACGAAAAATTCGGAATCAAATTCGCAAGTATGAATACCATTCATGCTTTTACACAAGATCAAAGATTGCAGGATTCTCCGCATAAAGATTTGCGAAGAGCACGCGCGGCTTCTGTGAATATCATTCCCACGACAACCGGCGCAGCAAAATCTGTCGAACAAGTTTATCCATTGATAAAAGATAAAATCATAGCATCATCTTATCGCGTACCTGTCATCACAGGATCTCTTATCGAGATGGTTTGTCATGTGGAACGATCCACTACAAAAGAAGAAGTCAATCAGGTTTTCAAAACATTATCCGAAAATCAATTGAAAGGAATTTTAGAATATACGGACAGACCATTGGTCTCATCAGATATTATAAGCAATACACACAGTGCAATCTTTGATTCTGAACTTACCGAAGTGAATGATGATCATGTAAAGATTGTAGCTTGGTATGATAATGAAGGAGGATACTCGGCAAGGTTGGCGGATCTTTGTTCTAAATTTGCATCTTTATAAAATTCGCTATTCATTATTCCTGCCCGCTTAGGCAGGCGGGCGTTGATCTGTGTTCATTATTATTTTCTATCATTGGAATCCAAACTCACCATCCTAATGAATATCGAATAATGATTAACGAATGATGAATTTTGAAGTGAGAAAATTCTTATCTTGTTTTCAATTTTAAACAAATGAACTGGAATCTCAAAGACAAAAAAGTTATCCTTCGAGTCGACTTTAATGTTCCTATAAAAAACGGAATTATCAAGGATGACACAAGAATTGTAAAATCGCTTCCGACCATTCAATTGCTTTTACAAAAAGGTGCAAAGCTTATCATGATGTCGCATCTTGGTCGGCCATTGAAAGAATTACTACCCAACGGAAGTATTGACAAAGAAAAGTTTTCATTAAAACCTGTTGCAGAGAAACTATCAGAATTGCTTTCATTGCCAGTAATTTTTGCGAGTGATTGTGCAGGTCCGGATACATTTGCTAAAATAAATCTTTTACACGCAGGTAACATGCTACTGCTTGAAAATACCCGCTATTATACACAAGAAGAAAAAGGTGATCCAGAATGGGCAAAGTTATTGTCAACCATGGGAGAGTATTATGTCAATGATGCATTTGGTGCTGCTCACCGGGAACATTGTAGCACAGCAACAATTGCACGATACTTTGATGCAGACCATAAAGCATTTGGATTGTTAATGAAAGCGGAAGTTGAAAATGGAGAACGCGTTTTAAAAAATCCAAAGCGACCACTGACAGCAATTATTGGTGGTGCTAAAGTTTCGGATAAGATTGAATTGATTTCTAGTCTCATTGATTTGTGTGATAATATTCTAATTGGAGGAGGAATGGCGTTTACCTTTCAAAAAGCAATGGGTATCTCAATTGGCAAATCATTGTGTGAATTGGATAAAACGGATTTGGCTTTAACGCTTATCGAAAAAGCAAATCAAAAAAATATCAATCTACTCTTTCCAATCGATTCTGTAATTGCAAAAGAATTTAAAAACGATACTGAATTTGAAACAACCGTTGATGCACAAATAAAAGAAGATTATATGGGCCTTGACATTGGACCAAAAACAATTCAACAATTTAACAACATAATAAAATCTTCAGCTACTATTATCTGGAATGGACCCATGGGTGTATTTGAAATGGAGAATTTTTCAAAAGGAACAAAAGAAATTGCACTTGCCGTTACTGCGGCAACCGAATCTGGAAGTTTTTCTCTTGTCGGTGGCGGCGATTCAGTAGCAGCAATAAATAAATATCATCTGGAAGATAAAATCAGTTTTGTGTCGACGGGAGGAGGAGCGATGCTGGAGATGTTGGAGGGGAAGAAACTTCCTGGAGTTGATGCAATAGGAAGAGATAGCAGATAATGGATAACATTAAAAAGTTGGGGAACATCTTTAAAATGCAATCACTTTTGAATCTTATTAAATTTCGATTATTGATTTTTAAAAGAATTTATTTACCACAATGGAGAGCACAGATTAAAGTGGTGTTTCTTTCTTTTGCAGTCGCCCAAAAGAAACAAAAGTCCCGCTTGCGGGAGAAATAAGGTGCCTTTGCTTACTCTCAAAGCTTCAGCTCATATTTTTCTATCCCGAAAGCTTTCGGGATATTTGGCTTCAAATTACCACAGTTTAACTTAGATTCATTTAATAAATGAATCTCCTTAATAACAACGGCAAAAAATACTCGCCACGCACTGTATTTCGAACGGTTTCCCCGATTAATAATAGAAAAATTATTTCTTAGAACCCAAATTTTAACCTGACGTCTGACAACTGACAACTTTATACCTAATTCAATTTGTCAATCAACAAAATCAAAGTCAATATCGCTGTGGCTTGTCCAATGGTGTCCGCAACTACTTTACCCCAGTCGATATCTTTCTTTTCCTTTTTAAGTTTTTCGGGTGTTATTTCTTTGTAACCAACATTGATCACTGAACCTTTGTACACTTTGGGATAAGATTTGAAGAATAAGAATTTTTTTGTACGTTCTATTTTTCCATTGGCATGTTCAACAGTGATTTTTTTTGCATCACCATTCGGAGAAACACCTGCTGCATAATGATCAATGTAATATTTAGCCGTTTTGCCATCATGATATGCTACAGAAATCGTATTGTTGTTCAATAACATTTTATCGGGATACAGATCTTTTGCATTGGTTGCACCGGCAATTCGCACCAGGTCTTTCTGTTTTGGCACAAATACAACATCGGATTCTTTAAGTATGAAGTTGTATCTGGAATTCGGTTTTTCCATTGCTTCCTTTAAATCCAGTACTACATAACCGATATTGTCAGCAGATCGGAATAATGTAGCACCTTCCGGAAATGCTTCTATTGTTAATCCACCTGCACGTTGTATCACATCCGAAATTTTTTCATTCGGATTCAACAATGCATAAGGCCCGGGATATCTTACTTCTCCATCTAACTGCACCATTTGCTGAAATTGAAATTCCGGTTGATTTCTTACAACAACAATATCAAAAGGATCCAATTTGAAATCTGAATTTGCATCGAGTTCATTTAAGTTTTTTGATGAAACAATCGTTTTGACAATTGTTTTTGTCGGTTCGTTGTTTTTAATAATCACCCTGAAAATATCAATTCTGTTGGTCGCTGCAAAATACGTGAAGCCATTTGAAAGGCTGATCAAATCATTGGCTGACATACCAGTACCAAATGAATACCTGCCTGGCAATTTTACTGCTCCACTGATCTCAACATAAGCCAGATCACTAAAACTGGATTGAGATAAAACTACAAGACTATCAAATGGGCGAATGAAAATATTTTCTTCTTCCTTTTGATTTTCCATCACTTCCTTTATGGCAATGCGGATAATTTCATAATCACTTTTATTCGTGTCCTTTACTCTAAACAAAAATGCATTACTGAATACATCAGGTTTTAATCCTCCTGCAAGTAAAACCAGATCCTTAATTTTTACATCGCTGTTTGGATTCAAATCAAACTTACCCGGCAACCTAACAGCGCCTCCCACAACAACAAATGCTTTATCCACAAAAACTTCTTGCTTATAAACCATGAGTTCATCGTGTGCATTTAATACCACATCATCATTTGTTGTACCTTTTTGTATGGATTCCAGATTAACTCGCAGCAAGGAATATGTGCCGTTGGTGTTTTTTCTTTTTATGAAAGCAAACTGCAAATTTGATTCCGGAGTAAACTCAATCTTGCTTAAAAGTTCTGAAAGTTTTAAACCAGGCTTGTATTGATAGGAAGCTTCTGTTCGTACTTCTCCTTTTACAAAAACAAGTTCTTCTACTTCTGTATGTATTGAAAATACTTTTATTTTATCACCTCTTTTCAATACAAAATCCCCACCTTTTGAAACGATATCTGAATAGGGCACATCCAAAATTAATTTTTTATCATTTTGTATCCGCTCGATTTGAATTGTTTTGCGGATTGCATTTTCTTTTAATCCACCTGCAAATGAAATTAATTGATTCAAATCCTCTGCTGCCAACAATTCATATTTGAACGGTCTGTTGATAGCGCCTTCTATACTAACTACTTTTTCTGCAACTGGTACCTGGATCACATCATTGTTTTCCAAATAATAATCTTTTTCAAGTATTGGGTTTTCCATAAACTTATACACATCAAGCGTTTTCGCTACTCCTTTGCGTATCACTTTGATTCTTCTTACGGATCCAAGATTCGTTGGTCCGCCTGCTGCTACTAATGCATTGAATGCAGTATTGATTGCCGGGATTGTAAATCCACCATAATGATATACTTCTCCAAAAATATTTACATTAATTGTTCGGGAATAATTCAGTGCAACTTCAAACTGATTTGAATTGAAGCGATAAAACCGTTTGAAATAATTATTGAGAATTGATTTTGCACGACCTAATGAGACACCTTTTAAAAATATGCGAGGCATTCTGTTTGGTGTAATATATCCCTCCGCGTTTACTTCGTATTTTTCATTCAATTGACTCAGACCCCAGATTGTAATGGTGACCTGATCTCCTGTTCCAAGTACATATGACAATGGTGGTTTGATATCATTGGCTTGTTGATACAAAGCCAAACTTTTATTTCGGAAAATATGTTGACCCCAGATAGCAATGGAATCTTTGATGACAAGTATCTTACCAGTCTCCAGGTTTGTAGAATCCATTGCATGGTCACTTGTCAATTCCGATTTTGATATTTCTTCGAGCTTAGTATTTTTATCTGCATCTGTTTTTCGTTTACTTTTATCGTCTATTGCAGATGGCATTGATTTATTCTTCGCTTCTTGTGCTTTTTTATCTTCGATTTCTTTTATTGCTGTTTTAATTTCATCCTGCATCTGTAGCGCCTGTTCTTCTGTGAGATTTTTAAGTTCATCCAGGTCAATTCCTTTTTCCGCCAAATGAAAACGCAGTTCATCTTCAGTGATTCCTTTATTTTGAAGTTCAGTTCTAGCGTGGTTTTCCTGGTTTAGTTTTTGCTGTGAAAATAAATTCACAGAAAAACTAACTAAGACTCCAATGAAAATCAGTTTACAAAAAATAGCACTTGTTTTCATACACTATTATTTCAAGTAATGCTTTTGATAATACACCTGGTATTCTCCCGAACTCGCATGATCCAACCATTCCTGATTTGATAAATACCAATCAATTGTTTTTGAAAGTCCTTGCTTTAAAGAATGCGTTGGTGTCCATCCAAATTTTTCTTTTAACAATGATGCATCGATAGCATACCGAAGATCATGCCCGGGTCTGTCTTTTACAAAATGAATTAATGCATTCGATGTACCGGGATTATTTTCCAGTTTTTGATCTACCAGCTCGCACAACAGATTCACCAAATCAATATTTTTCATTTCAGAATTTCCACCAACATTATACGACTCACCAGGAATTGCATTATGAAAAATTAAATCCATTGCCTGGACATGATCTTCCACCCACAACCAATCTCTTACATTTTCACCTTCACCGTAAACAGGTAAAGGTCGTTTGTTGATAATATTATTTATAATTAATGGAATGAGTTTTTCAGGAAACTGGTAAGGTCCATAATTATTCGAACAATTAGATAGGATAACAGGAAGTCCATATGTATGAAAAAATGCCCTAACAAAATGATCCGAACTTGCTTTGGATGCGGAGTACGGAGACCTTGGATCATATGCAGTTGTTTCCGTAAAATATCCGGTATCTGAAAGCGAACCAAATACTTCATCTGTGCTGATGTGATAAAATCTATGATTTGACAAATCGTCCTTCCAGCATTCTTTTGCACTTAATAAAAGATTCAGCGTACCCAGTACATTTGTTTTCACAAAAGAAGTTGGATCTGTAATCGATCTATCCACATGAGATTCCGCAGCAAGATGAATGACGTCTGTAATTTGAATCGATTGAAAAATGGATTCAATTAATGACCTATCAATGATGTCTGCCTTGACAAAATTATAATTCGATGCATTTTCAATGTCTTTGAGGTTTTCTAGATTACCTGCATAGGTAAGACTGTCGAGATTGATGATTTGATAATCCGGATACTTGGTAACAAAATGTTTTATTACATGAGTACCAATAAATCCTGCACCACCTGTTATTAAAATTCTTTTGGATTTTTGTGACATATCCATTTACACGACTACTTTTTTAAAATATTCATAAGTCATTGCCAGTCCTGTGGAGCGATCCACTTTGGGAGTCCAGTCTAATATTTTTTTTGCGACACTGATATCAGGTTTCCGTTGTTTGGGATCGTCTTCCGGAAGTGGATGATAAGATATTTTTGATTTTGTTCCAGTAACAAGTGCCAATATTTCTTCAGCAAAATCCTGGATGCTCACTTCTTGAGGATTGCCAAG
>JAYVIT010000353.1:0-13013 GCA_043769965.1 Saprospiraceae bacterium | reverse complement strand
AATTGAAAGTCTACCCAGTTAATTAGGCAACTTTGTGCTCAATTTTTGGGAATGCAAATATAGTAATGGAATTAGATTGTCAGGGCTGAAAAAGCAGTTTTTTTAAATCTTCCAAATTTTAATATTAAAATTTTTAATAATATATTTTATCTTTGTATTACAGTGATTTATGAGTAAACACGGCAAAATATTGGTGGCAATGAGTGGCGGTATAGATAGTACTGTCACTGCCTTGTTACTGCATGAAGCAGGATATGAGGTGGTTGGGGTCACTATGAAGACCTGGGACTATACTTCTTCGGGCGGTTCCAAAAAGGAAACGGGTTGCTGTAATCTGGATTCTTTACAGGATGCCAGAAGGGTGGCCGTTGATCTAGGATTTCATCATTTTATCCTTGATCTCAGAGAAGAATTCGGAGATGCAGTCATAGAAAATTTTGTGGAGGAATATCTTGCCGGACGAACTCCAAATCCTTGCGTGTTATGCAATACACACATCAAATGGAATGCGCTGTTGAAACGTGCGGATTCATTGGACTGCGAATTCATTGCAACTGGCCATTATGCAAGAATTCATTCATTGAATGATAGATATTATGTTTCTAAAGCACATGACCTGAATAAAGACCAATCTTATGTGCTTTGGGGATTGAGCCAGGAATGCATGAAGCGCACAATGTTTCCTCTATCTGAATTACTAAAACCTGAAGTGCGAAAAATTGCACACGACAGAGGCTATGATGATTTAGCAAAAAAAGCAGAGAGTTATGAAATTTGCTTTGTACCTGATAATGATTATCGCGGCTTTTTAAAAAGAAGAGTCGAAGGACTTGAAGATCGTGTAAAAAACGGTTTGTTTATTGACAAGCATGGAAATATTTTAGGTCATCACGAAGGTTATCCATTCTTTACAATAGGTCAACGGAAAGGTCTGGGCAAGGCATTTGGTAAGCCTATGTTCGTTGCAGAAATTCTGCCGGAAACAAATACGGTTGTCCTGACTGAAGAAGAAGATCTTCAACGAAGTAATATGCTTGTTGGCAAAGTCAACTGGCAGAAATATGATATTGCTGAAGAAGAAAAAGAATTTGCAACAAAAATAAGATACAAAGATGCCGGTCATCAATCGACTATTAAATCATGTGGTAAAGATCTCGATATCGAATTTATTGGAATGGTGAAAGGAATTGCTCCGGGACAATCGGCAGTAGTGTATGAAGGAGATGATGTTGTTTGTGGAGGAATCATTTTTAGAAATGAAAAAATGAAAGAATGAAAGAATGAAGGAATTTTGACCAGTTGTAAATTACATCTTACATTTCACATTTTACAAATAACCGTTTACTGATCACAGATTACAATTTGTTTTATTAATCTAACAGTTATTTAAAATGAAAATCTACATTAAGGAAAATGTTCAATTTTATTTATCAATATTCATATGCTTATTGATTATTGGATCTTGCTCGAAAAATGAAACAGAAGTATTGGATCCCGTTACATTTGGTTACGATTACTATCCGGTAGAAATAGGTAAGCGTTGGGTCTATCAAACAGATTCAATCGTTTACACTCAGAAGGCAAGTATTGAAATTGATTCAACTACTTCATATCTAATGGAGGAAGTGGTGGATACATTCAGAGATTCAGAAAACAAATTAATGTATCGCTTAGATGTCCTGTTTGCAATGGATACCAGCCTGGGATGGGAATTGATCAGTTCATTTTTTATTCACAAGGATGAAACGCAATTTCGCAAAACTGAAAATGGTCTTGAATTTATTAAAATGGTATTTCCTGTTCGAAAAAATAAATCCTGGGATGGCAACAACAGGATTGCTCCTAAAACTGAATTAATTATTAATGGAGAAAGTCTTTTGCCATTTGTTGATGAATGGAATTATGGTTACGATTACCTGGATCAACAGGAAACAGTTGGAACTATTTTTTATGATAAAGTTTGCAAAGTAACAGAAGTGGATAATGAACATGCACTTGAAAAACGGTATTCAACAATTAAATATGCAAAAGGAATCGGAATGATTTTTAAAGAACAATGGATTTTGGATACACAGATTTTTGATAGCTCTGTTCCATTTGTTGATAAAGCACAAAAAGGAATGATTCTCCGTCAATTCCTGGTTTCACACAATTAGTCATCGATGATTCATCTCATTGAAGCCGGCCATTCCTATAAAGTGTATGGCATCAAAGGTGAACTTGTTGTGGACCTGAATCCACAATACCGAAAGCACATTTTAAATACAGGCGTTGTATTTTTTCAATTGGAAGGCAATGTAATTCCATTTTTTATAAAATCCGTCAGAGGTAGTGACGAACTAATGATCAAGTTTAAAGAAGTGGATTCTCCTGAACAAGCACGCGAACTGAGTAATAAAATCGTGTACATAGATGACCATAGATTAAATATAGAGGAAATAGAAATAGAAGTAGAAGAAGTCGATGAAACAAATTTACTTCTTAATTTCCAATTAGAAGATGTTGTTTCTGGATTTAAAGGAAGAATTAAAAATCTGGAAGAGTTTCCTTCACAATTAATGGCATTGGTTGAAAAAGATTCCAGCGAATTTATGATACCCATTCATGAAGATTGGATTGTTGATATCGATGAAAAGCAAAAACGGATTCGGGTCAAGCTTCCGGAAGGGTTGTTTGATTTGTAAAGAAGAGCTGCAAGTTTCAAACTTGCAACAACGCAGGATAAAGAGTTGCAAGTTGTAAACTTGCAACAACACAGTGAAGAAATTGAAACAAAGTAATCACAACAATATTGAGGAGACAGCAATTTAGCAATTTAACAATTTATCATCCTTCCCACATCATCCCCGCAACACACGCCGTCATCAGGCAGGCAATAGTTCCACCGATTAATGCTTTAATTCCCAATTCGCTTAAATTGGGACGTTGGTTGGAAGCTAAAGTGCTGATTCCCCCAATTTGTATACCTATACTTGCAAAATTTGCAAAACCGGATAAGGCATAGGTTGCAATTAAAGTTGATTTTGAAAATGGTGTTAGAATATTTTCTGATAACATTTTTGAAAGTGTACCGTAAGCATAAAATTCATTGATCATTGTTTTTTCACCGAGTAATTGTCCAATGGTAAGCATATCCTGTGATGGCGTGCCAATTAACCAGGCGAGTGGTGCAAATAAATATCCAAAAATCAATCGCAAGCTCAAACCATCATAGCGATGATTTGTAGCATCATAAATCAGTGGATTGAGTTGTGTCCACGATCCTATTTTAAAAAATGTTGCATCAACCAAATAAACCAATGCAGTGAAAACAATCAACATGGCTCCAACATTGACAGCCAATTTTAATCCATCCGTAGTTCCAATGGAAATTGCGTCGAGGAAGTTACTTCCCAATTTTTCTTTTGGTACATTGATTTCCCGTTGCAATATTGTTTCATCTGTGTTTGGAAATAAAATTTTAGAAACAACAATTGCAGCCGGAGCAGAAATTATAGATTGTGTAATCAAATGCAATGCATAATAGGATTGTGCAGCTGGATCATTACCACCAAGCATTTGAACATATGCACCCAACACAGATCCTGCCGTATTCGCCATTCCTCCGATCATGATTAACAGGATCTCTGATTTATTCATTGCTGCGAGATAGGGCCTGATCATGATTGGTGCTTCTGTTTGTCCAAGAAATATATTCGCAGCAGTGGATAAACTTTCCGCACCAGAAAGTTTCATGGATTTTGATAATAACCATGCAAATACATAACATACTTTTTGAAGAATTCCAAAGTAATATAGCAGAGCAGATAGTGCAGAAAAAATAATGATGGTTGGAAGAACTTGAATCGCAAATACAAAGGCCCAGGGTTGACTTGCATCCGCTAGATTTCCAAATAGAAATTCAATGCCCTTATGAAAAATTTGTATCAATGAAACAAATCGTTCTGAAATCCATTTGAAAATAATATGAATGAAGTTTACTTTCATCACACCCAATGCAAACATGATTTGTAAAAACAAACCCATCTGCACGAGACGCCAATTTATTTTTTTTCGATTAATACTAAGGGCATAACAGATCAGAACCATTGCTGCCAATCCGAATAGCCCCCTCAGAATTTCAATTATATTCATATCTTTTATTAAAAGTTGAAAATTAGAAAAAATTAATCAATTTTGTGGAAATTAGGCTGTAGGAGGATAAATGAAAGCCTGCCTGCTGCAGGCAGGAATTAAAAATGAAAGAATGAAGGAATTGAGTTTTATTTTTTTTGCCAATTGCATATTGCCTATTGCCAATTACTCCTCCTATAGCCTAAAAGCCTACAGCCTTCAGTCTTAAAATTATGTTCATAGGAATATGTGGTGGAAGCGGAGCTGGTAAAACAGCTTTTATCAATGCCTTGAGAAATCATTTTGCCGAATCTGAACTCGGATTGATTTCAGAGGACAATTATTACTATCCGGGTCATTTGCAAAAGTTGGATAGCAATGGTATAGTTAACTATGACATTCCTGAAGCAATAGATCATGAGGCTTTCATTTCTGACCTCCATAAATTAAAAGCTGGAGAAAAAGTGGAGAGGAAGGAATACACATTTAATAATGATCTGCAAACGGCAAAACTGATTTGTATTCATCCAGCCAAGGTATATATTGTTGAGGGCCTCTTTATTTTGTATCATGAAGATACCAGGGACTTGCTTGATCTTACCGTGTTGATACATGCCAAAGACAATTTAAAAATTATCAGAAGAATAAACAGGGATAAAGATGAACGGAATTATCCACTGGATGATGTACTCTACAGGTATCAGTACCATGTTACACCCGCATATGATAAATATATCAAACCCTATATCGATGAACTGGATATCATTATCAATAATAATCAGAGTTTTGATAAGGGAGTTGATCTATTGTCAGCTTATATCAGAGTACATCTTGAAAGGCTGGAAGTAGAGAAATGAAAGAATTAAGGAATGTGTAGTTAATTTTTTCATCAACCACTTGCCTAAAGCCTCGTTTTAGGTCAAAAAAACGATCCCTGACTTTAGTCAGCAGTAAAAACACATTATGAGCAAGAAGCAAATAAAAATCACTCAGAAAGTATCTTATTTCAATTACAAATGACTTTAGTCAATTGTGAGCAAGAAAGCAAGAAAGCAAGAAAGCAAGAAGAAAGCAAGACAAGGGGACAGTCTGTTTGAATTGCAAATTATAGTATCCTATTTCATAGTCACTTCTCCCCAAATGACATTTATTTGATATATGAAAATACTTTCATATAATTATTATTATAAATTATAAAACATTGAAATACAATAGTATAATGCTAAAAATTGCCTAAAACATATTACAAATAAAAACAGATTATAAATAATTGGTATATAATTTGAGAGTAAAGATGGACTAGCTGAGCTTACACGCATTTAGTCTAGAACCTTAAACTATTTACCATGAACCGTTTTGTCACCACTTTGAGATGGTTGTTGATTTGCTGGATTGCAGGTTATGTTGCTGTTGAAGCGCATAGCACTGGTTCAATCATTAGCAATAAAAGAACTGTCGCACCACCACCAATGGCGTGTAATGATCTCGTCCATGTTTCGCTGGATACCTTATGTCATGCTACAGTTGCACCATTTATGTTACTGGAAGATATGGTTGGTAGTCCAATAGATTATCGCATCAAAATCTATAATGCAAATGGCACTGAACAGCCAAACTTGAATTTAGATAATACAGACATCAACAAAAAATACGATTATAAAATCTGGCATCTTCCGACTGGAAATTCTTGTTGGGGAAAAATTTTAATTGAAGATAAATATCCACCACAACTTCTTTGTCGGAATTTCAGCATTCGATGTGGCACGAGTATTAATCCGAATGTTTTGGGTTTTCCAATTCCACCTGTATATATTATTACAATAGATTCTATCTCACCTAATGATTATGAAGTTAGTGGTTGGGATGCTTGTGGTCTTGTTAAATTAAATTATAAGGATAACACCTATAATAATCAGTGCGATAGTCTCTGCTTCAGAAAGATTGTTCGTGTTTGGACCGCAATAGATGAAGTAGGAAACACTTCTATTTGTGCTGATACAATTTGTATACTAAGACCTTCAGAAACAGATATTGTGTATCCACATCATTTCGACAATTTTGATCTACCGCATCTGAATTGCGATCTTGTTTATCCGAAACTTCCAAATGGCAATCCATCTCCAGAATATACGGGATGGCCTGTTCCAATTGGTTGTTCAACCTTGACGGCAAGTTATACGGATTTAAAAATAATTACTTGTGGCATTACTTTTAAAATCATCAGGAGATGGATCATACTGAATTGGTGTACCGGTCGATTGACAGAATACAACCAAATCATTAAAGTTGCAGATGATAAAGCACCGGAGATAAAGTGTCCACAGGATTTTACTATAGGAATGCAATTGTATTCTTGCTTAAGCTATGGAAAAATACCTCCTCCGGATTCAGTAAAAGATTGTAACACCTGGACCTATGAAGTATTTTCAATGACTTTTGATCCGCTGACAGGCATACCTCATGCAAAAGGTAAAAAATATATCGTTTATGATGCTGGTCAACAATCTTACTTTTTAGTAGGCGCACCGGAAGGAAGAATTTGGATAATTTATCAGGTGACTGATGCATGCGGCAATTCTTCATCATGCACAATTGAAATCGGTGTAGTAGATAATCTTGCTCCAATTCCTATTTGTGATCAGCACACAGTAGTTACATTAGGAATAGACGGCACCGCAAAAGCATTTGCAGAAACTTTTGATGATCATTCTCTGGATAATTGTGGTATTGATTCCTTTTTAGTAAGAAGAATGGATGATACCTGCAAAACCGGAACAAACGTTTTTGGTCCTTACGTCAGCTTTTGTTGTGCAGATGTGGGAAGAGTAGTTATGGTCGCTTTGGAAGTGGTAGATTATTATGGAAATAGAAATACCTGTATGATTGAAGTAACAGTACAGGATAAGGAACCTCCAGTAATAATAGCACCGACAGATATTACCGTATCCTGTAATTTTCCTATTGACTGGAATGATCTGAGTAATTTTGGTTCAGTTAGATTAACTGAAGCAGCCAGAAAACGAATTATTATTGCTGATCCTTTCTATGCAAATTCTAATTTTCTTGCGGGAAAAGATGGATTGGCTTACGACAATTGCCAAGTAACTTTTACCGAGTACTATGAAAAAGATATTAAATGTAATATAGGTACAATCCGCAGGTTCTTTGCAGGAAAAGACAAACAAGGACTTACAGATACTGCGATACAAACCATAACTATTATTAATACAGATCCTTTTGATGTTTTCGATATCAGTTGGCCTAATAATGTGGAAATCTTTTCTTGCAACAATGTCGTGACACATCCAGATCAAACAGGATATCCTAGTTATAATAATAGGAATTGTGCACAAATTGCAGCCAATTATGATGATACTAAATTGACCGTATTGGATAGTACTTGTTTTAAAATTTTAAGAAAATGGTTTGTAATTGATTGGTGTCAATATGATCGCAATACTAACAAAGGATATTGGGAACATACCCAGGTTATCGCTATAAAAAATTCAGAACCACCTGTGATAGAATCATGCACTGATGTCGACATCTGTGATCAGAGTGCTTTCAGCAATCCAGGTACAGGTCAATGTATGGGTACTTATAAATTAACTGGTGTTGGTACTGATGATTGCACCGAAGTTCCTAATTTGATTTGGAAATACAGAATTGATGAAAATAATGATGGAAGTTTTGGTCCGATAATTAATGGTGATGTTGCAAATGGTGTATTGCCAATTGGAGTACACAGGTTGCGTTGGATACTTGCAGATCAATGCGGAAATATATCTACCTGTGATCAGGTTTTTGATCTGAAAGATTGTAAAAAACCAACGCCATATTGTCATAATGGAGTAGTAACAGTTATTATGCCTAGTAGCGGTAATATTACTGTATGGGCAAAAGATCTGAATCTTAATAGTTTTGATAATTGTACGGCATCCAAAGATTTGAAATTTTCATTTACACCGAATGTAGGTGATTCATCGAGAATTTATAATTGCGATAGTCTGAATAAACAAAAAATTGCCACCAAAGTCGTGCGAATTTATGTAACAGATGAATATGGCAACCAGGATTATTGTGAAACTACAATAAGAATACAAGACAATAATAATGTTTGTCCTGGAACTAATCCGGGTTTCAATTTATCGGGAAGAATCAATAGAGAAAATAAGGAAGCGATTCCAGGCACTTCAGTGGATCTCAATGATCCATCTGGTGATGTATTGAGTCAAACGGTGACCGACTTACAGGGTAATTATGCTTTTCAAAATCTTGTGGTTAAAGATTTTTATCTAAAACCAAATAAGATTGATGTAATAGGTAATGGTGTTAGTACACTGGATCTATTATTGATTCAAAGACATATATTGGGAATCAAATCATTTAATTCTCCTTATAAACTCATAGCAGCCGATGTAAACAATTCAAGCAACGTTACCGCAAAAGATGTTTCTGATCTCCGGAAAGTTATTCTGGGTACAATTATTCAATTTCCAAATCAAACACCGATCTGGAAATTTATAAAAGCAGATCACACGTTTTTAGATCCGCTTAAACCTTGGGATGCTCCTTCAATTATTGAAAGTATACAGTTACAGGAAAAACTGGATCAAGCGCATTTTCTGGGAATAAAAACAGGAGATGTTGATTTATCTGCAGACGTTCATTTTGGAAATACGGCAACAATTCGAAATAATAATAGTATCCATTGGATTTTCAAAAATGCATTTATCAATGCAGAAAATGAATTGGAAATAGATGTTCAATCCTTAACTGATTTGAACCTGGATGGATTTCAAGCTGGATTTGTACTGAATTCTGATCGACTATCGATAAAAGAAATTAAGTCCGCAGCGATAGAAATGACAGCAGATGAATATACAAGTACTGGTCACCAGATTAAAATTTCCTGCGGGCTTTCAAATAAGAAATACATAAAAGCAGGAGATGTCTTGTTCAGGATCATTTTAAACGGTTCATTATCATCCAATGATAAATCAACAGAATTTCAATTATTGGATTCGTATTCAAATGAAGTGTATTTGAATGAAACCATACATGGACTGGAAATCCGAAGTGAACAAGAACAAGAATTAGTCTATGGCAGACTGCTGGCATATCCAATACAACCAAATCCATTTTCTGAAGAAGCAACAATCAGATTTGAGTTACCCGGAGAAGGTAATGTTAACCTGCATATGTATGATTTAACTGGTAAGTTATTATTGAAGATGGAGCGGAATGGCATAAAAGGTAAAAACGAAATGACAATAAGCAAAAAGGAATTTAGAATCAATGGATTGATGTATTATGTCTTAACCACTCCATTTGGTTCTGTCTCAGAAAGGATGTTCGTGATAGAATAGGTTTATAGGTTAAATAATGTCTTTTTATAGCCGGCTTACCCATGAGCCGGCTATTTTTTTTATGTGTTTTGGTGGGTCAAATTAATTTTCTGGGGAGTAAATGAATTTAGTGAGCCTTCTAGGAATCTCTTCACTTCATAATTCATCATTCGTTAATCATTATTCGATATTCTACTAATTTGTTCAATATCAATACTTATAAAGGAATGATGAACACCGATTAACGAATGATGAATAATGAAGTTTTTAAAGTTTTGAGTAATAAAGTAAAGAATATCAAATAATATAGGTTCCCCAACTTTTTGACCTGACCCGTCTAGGTTACAACTAATGGAAATTAATCCTTCCTTAAAATTTGTAAATATCTGAATACTAGCTTCTTAGTAAATAATTCTAATACAATAATTAGAAATTTGTAATAAATCGTCAGAGAATCCTTTACAATCAGGAATTTTTCATATTAATATTAATTTAATATTTTTTTGGTTATAATGTAACAAGTTATATATTTGCAGCGGAGATATATATATTTATTCTATCCCATCCATCTCCATCTCTTTAGAAATCAACGGGTTATTAGCCGTTGCAAATCTTGAATCCAGGATTCAATTTTTGCTGCCATCAATTTTCAAAGCTTAACCAGTTCGTTTCTTGAAATGAGAAAACTTATACTTACACACAACTACAATCAATTTTGGTTGATTTCGCTTTCAGGTATTCAATTACTTAGAAAAGCAATTTTGGCTTGTACATTAATTTGTATTAGTCATCAAATTCTTAATTCCCAATGTAGCGCTGGCGCAGGAGAAATCAAGGGACTCATTTATATTGATCTCAATCTAAATGGAATCCATGATGCAGGTGATGGCTCAAAGACTCAACTTGTTATCAAAGCATATGGACAAAACAATCAACTAGTTGCACAAGCGACAACAGATGCAAATGGAAATTTCCTTTTTTCAGGATTGGTTAATAATAAGACGTATAAACTGGAATTGCAGAAACCTCTGGGATATGAATATGCAATAAATGGAGGAAACGACATTAAATTTATTTCAACTCCATCATGTAATATCAAATTTGGTTTACAGGATAAAGCAAGTGCTTGCAATCCCAATACAGCCAATGTATATACAACTTGTTTTGTCAGGTCCGGTGGAGTAGAAACTTCTCCCACTCTGGTCAAGCTCCCATTTGTTTTTAATTCTACAAGTGCAATGTCAAAAATTGCAATGCAAAATCAAACCGGTTCTGTATGGGGAGTAGCATGGAATCAATCCAAACAAATGCTTTATTCGTCAGCTTTTGTAAAATATGGAACTGCATTAGGCACAGGTGGTACTGCCGGTATTTATGTATCAAATCCCAAAGCAGGTACAACAAATCTTTTTGTTGATCTGAAAAATTATGGAATACAAACCGGTGTAGTGAATGCTGTTGATCCTTTGCATTGCAATTATTCGCAATTTGTTGGAAAGGCAGGATTAGGTGATCTTGACATTTCTGATGATGATCAATATTTGTACGTAACCAATTTATATACTAAATCTCTCGTCATTATTCCTACAAATCAGCCTTCTGCTGCGAATGTATTGGAAATAAAAATTCCGGATCCGGGATGCAATGGGGGTGATTATGTAGTAGGAGCGATTGAGTATCGTAATAATCATCTCTATATAGGAGTAACTTGTACTGCGGAGAGTTCAAAAAATAAATCAGACTTCTACTTTCATATTTATGAATTCAATCTTTTAAGCAGAACCTTTAATCTGATTTTTTCAACTCCATTTGCAAAGCAATTTTGGTTACAGAATCCACAAAATGAAACTCCGGTTTCTCAATGGTTGACCAACATTGCATTTGTAGATAATGATTTTATGGTTTTGGGAATTGCTGATAGAACGGGACATACCTATTGTGATGGTGTCTATCCATTGACTCGTCAGAGTGGAGACATTCTGATGTTATGGAGGGATGGTGCAGGATGGCATATGGAAAATGCTGGTGTAGCTGGACCACGTATTGGTAGTGGAATAGGTCATTTTGAAGGACCAGGTAATGGCGAGTTTTTTGGTGATGACTTTTGGACCATTGGTCCAGGTTTACATCCGGAAACTTCATTTGGAAGTGTCTCCATTTTAAAAGGAATTCAGGAAGTGATCTCCACGGTTTTTGATCCGATCTTTGAATCTTTTGCAGGCGGACTTCATAAGTATAGTGCCTTAAATGGAAAGAAAAAATCTGCAATACAACTCTACAATCAATCGAGTGGAACATATGGAAAATCTTCAGGCCTTGGTGACATAGCGCTTGCATGTCCTCCATTGCCAATAGAAATCGGAGATTTTGTTTGGCATGATGAAAATAAAAATGGAATTCAGGATCCTGATGAAAAACCATTGAAAGGAGTTCAATTGTCATTATTCAATAGTCAATGCAACTTAGTTGGAACAACATTGACCAATAATTATGGTCACTATCTTTTCAATGCAACAAATATCGATCTGGATCAGAATGGTATTAAAGATGAACTTCAACCATTCGAAACGTATTATTTGGTTTTTAACGATCCTAGCTATAACAAAGTAAGTGGTAGAATTATCATTTTACAGGATACTTTCAAGCTTACAACTATTCATAATTTGCCAGGTATTGGATTGAGTGATAACAATGCGGTTATATATACCAATGGAATTTGCTCTCAGTTTAATGGACTTCCTTTTATAGAAATTCGCACAGGAAGTACAGGACAGAATGATTTTAGTTTCGACATTGGTTTTGTAAAAGAAATAACTGTTCAAGTACCCGTACCAGAGAAAAAATATGATCTTGCTTTAATCAAAAAAGTTGAAGGCAGCAGCTATGTAAAAAGTGGCGACCTGGTTAAATTTAATATTACCATTTACAATCAGGGAAAAGATCCGGTTGATCAATTTGAAATTACGGATTATATCAAAAACTATTTCACATTCGAATCAAATCAAAATCCAGGTTGGACATTAACCGGAAATAAGGCAAAATGGATTCAAAACGGAGTTCTAAATCCGGGTAGTGAAACTACAATTAACATCAAACTAAGATTAAATCAAAGTTTGAGACCTAATGAAATCATCAACACAGCTGAAATTTCCTGGATGAAAGATGATTCAGATAAATTTATAATTGATGAAGATTCCACTCCTGATGAAATCGAAAATAATGATAAAGGTGGTGTGCCGAATAGTGCCACAGATAATATCGTTGATAATAATTCAATAGATGAAGATGATCACGATCGTGAATCTTTGCCGATTGCGGATCTTGCTTTAATTAATAAAACACTGAATACACTTCCTGTGCGATTGAATGAAACGGTCACATTTGAAATGGAAGTTTTTAATCAGGGAAATATTACTGCATCCAGTTTTAGTCTAGTCAACTATATTCCAGTGGGATTCAAATTTGAAGCTTCTTTAAATCCAGCTTGGACCTTAAGTGGAAATCAGGCAAGCATACATGTAAATCAAACTATTCAGCCTGGTCAATCCAGAA
>JAYVIT010000352.1:0-15748 GCA_043769965.1 Saprospiraceae bacterium | reverse complement strand
TTGGATACGATGGACTTGTTAGCAATGACAAAAGCAACACCGAAGGGGATTTCTTTTCCAATTATTTAACTCAGCAAATACCCTATATTTCAGATCAAGCTGCATTTACACAATTGACTCAGGATCCTTCTAATGACAATTATGTATCTTATAGATCCAATACATTTGATCAAAACGCAACAGTTTTAGACCGGTATAAAAGGTATAACATGCCTGAAGGAAACGGTCAAATTGAAACGGGCAACAATCAATCTACTGCATATACAGGTTATCCGGACCAGGAAGATTTAAACTATGATAAATCATTGAATGAAATTGAATCCTATTATAGTTATGAATTACCAATCACTAGAGTTAATGCAACAAATGAAATCTTGTTTGATCCATCTGATCCTAATAATTTTATCACTGATACTGTTATTGTAAAAGCACCTAGTTCTACGTCCAATGAAATATGGTATCGATACAGAATTCCTGTCAATACACTAAATAAAAAGGCGATTGGACAAATTCGTGATTTTCGTTCCATTCAATCCTTGCGAATGATATTTACCGGATTTGATGAAAGTGTAACATTTCGTTTCATTAAATTACAATTAGGAAGAAATTCATGGAGAAAATATACAGATAAGTGCCCAGGAGTAGATGGGGACAAACCTATGATATTGGACAAAGTTGACATCGAAGAAAATGCGGGTAAAACTCCATTCAATTATGTAACTCCTCCTGGTATTCAACGAGAGCGATTCTATAGTACGCAATATGCAGATATTCAACAAAACGAATCCGCATTATTGGTCAGAAAAGAAAACTTTCCTGCAGGTTGCGAAGTCTCTATCTACAAGATTATCGATTTGGATATTCGCAAATATAAAAGATTAAAAATGTTTGTTCATGGAGAATCCATGTTATCGGAAAATGTCGATTCAGTTTGTGTATTCATGAGATTGGGAAAAGATTTCACTGATAATTATTATGAGTATGAAATACCTTTAAAATATTCTGATAAGATGTTTAAAGATAAACCGGATTCTATTTGGTTGAAAGAAAATAGTTTTGACTTTCCATTACAATTACTAGTTGATCTAAAAAACCAAAGAAACTCATTGGGCTTACCTTTTGAAGATTTATTTTCTAATATTGATCCAGAGAATCCTAAAAATACCGTAAAAATTAAGGGAAATCCTACGATTGGATTGGTCAGAGGTATTCAGCTTGGTATCCGGAATAAAAATGATACATTAGATGGAAATGTAACTGGATATGTAAATGATGTTGAAGTATGGTACAACGAACTTCGTTTAACCGGTCTTGAAGAAAAAGGCGGATTTGCTGGTATGGCCCGTGCTGAAATCCAATTAGCAGATCTTGGTAATATAAGTTTAGCAGGAAATTATTCTACTATTGGTTGGGGAGGCATAGACAAAAAACTGGATGAACGTGCCAAAGAAGAAACCCAACAGATCGATGCCACGATGAATATAGCACTTGACAAATTCATTCCGGAAAAATTGGGTATCCGTCTTCCATTGTCAATGCAATATTCCAGAGCGGTCAGAACACCTGAATACGATCCTAATGATACAGATGTCAAACTTCAGGATAAAATAGATAAAGCCGCAACGGAACAAGAAAAAGATGATATCCGCGATCGCGCAATTGATTTTGCAGATATCAAAAGTTTTGCTTTCAATAATGTGCGAAAAGAACGAAAAGGAAACAGCAAAGCAAAACCCTGGGATGTTGAAAATCTATCATTGAGCTATGGACAGTCAGTCTCGACAAAACGAACTCCAATCATAGCCAATGATGAATTAAAAACCCAACAAGGCGGAATTGATTACAATTTTTCGTTGACCCCAAAATATATTGAGCCCTTTAAAAAAGTAGTGACATCTCCATTACTTAAACTGATCAGTGAATTTAATTTCAACTTAATTCCGAATTCTTTTTCTGTACGAAACAGTCTTGATAGAAGAACATCATCAAGAACGTATCGATTTGCTGCTCCAAAGTACAGTACCTGGGAAGACAAAAAATTCAGTTGGAACAGAGATTATAGTTTAACCTGGGATTTTACAAAATCGCTAAAGTTTAATTTTAGTGCACGAAATGAAGCTGCCGTGGATGAGCTCACATTCAATCCGTTAAAAGGTTACCATACTGATCCTCGAGGTCAACGTGTTGCACCAGAACAAGCTGGCAATTATTTGCAAAACAGTTTAAAAGATTTTGGACGAACCAAAGAATACAAACACAATTTTACACTTTCTTATGCAGTACCTCTTCGATTGATACCATATTTGGATTTCATTACATTGCGTGGCCAATACACTGCGAATTATAGTTGGTCCTCAGGATCACTCAATAGTATTGATTCTTTAGGTTCTGTCATCAGCAACGGGCAAAGCATCAGCATTACCAATGAATTCAATATGTCCACGCTTTTTAATAAATCAAAGTTTCTTAAAAAGTATTCCGGTGAAGGACCATCATCCGGAAGATTCAGACCGGCTTCCAGAACTAAAGATGATGCAAAACCAGACGACGACTCTAAAGCAAAAAAGAAGAAAAATGAAAATACCGAAAAACCTAATACAGCAGTTCGCATAGCATTGACTCCGTTACTCATGTTTAAAAGAATTCAATTGAATTATTCGCAAAACAAATCGACAACCATTCCCGGATTCATGGAAAAAACGGAGTTGCTTGGTATGAGTTCGGGTTTCAATGCTCCAGGTTGGGATTTTATTTCCGGTGCACAACCGGATTTTGGTGAGAATGGTTGGCTGGACCGCGCAGCAGAGAAAGGATGGATTTCAATCAACTGTTATTTCAATAGAGAAATGGTCCAACGTAGTACAAATACTTTTGGAGCCAAAATAAAACTCGAACCCGTTAAAGAATTTAATATCGACTTGAATATAGACCGAACGTATACAAGGGATCATGCTGAAACATTCAAGCTCGATTCGGTATTCGGAACAAATCTTATGGAATTCCAGCATTTCACTCCATTTGAAAATGGTCAATACACGATCTCTTATGTTTCAGTGCAATCTCTTTTTGATGACATTGACGATGTGTTTAATAAATTCAGTGAATCGCGTAAGGTTATTTCGCAACGTGTTGGTGACAAACTGGGAATAAAAAATTTAAGTCCGGGTGATCCTGATTACATCGACGGATTTAGAGGAGATCACATTGATGTGGTAGCACCTGCATTTCTTTCTGCTTATACCCACAGTGATCCAAACAATTTTAATCTCGATCTTTTTAAAACTTTTCCATTGCCGAATTGGCAAATCAATTACAGCGGATTGGGTAAAATTGGATTCTTTAAAGACCTCTTTCAGGATTTTTCCATTCGCCATGGATACAAGAATACACTTACTGTAAATTCATTTCGAACAAATTTGAATTACAGGACCAATGACAATGAACTTCCCATTGCACATCGAGGAAATGATTTGAAAGCTTCTTATCATGCACAATATGAAGTACCTGAATTAGTGATCAACGAGCAATTTGCTCCTTTGTTAGGAGTAAACATCAAAGCAAAAAATGGTATTGAGTTGGGACTAGATTACAATAAAAACAGAAATCTTAAACTGCAGAATTCAATTGAAGGCCAATTGCTTGAAACAAATTCGACTACCTATACCATCAAGGCAGGTTACATTATCAAAGATGTTTACCTCAGCTGGCTGCCTGGAATGAAAGCATTGAATAAAGGTGTCAAAGTGCCGAAGAAAAAGAAAAGTAAAAATCAAAAATCCGAAGAACAACAAAATGCGAGTTCTCCAAAAGGAAATGATCTAGAATTTACTTTTGATTTTGGTATTAATGATAATATTTCCAAGATCCATAGATTGGATGTAAATATAAAAAGTCAACCTATCAGTGGATCAAAACAAATCTCATTTACTCCAGCTGTCAAATATAATATGAACAAAAGTCTGAATATCCGATTGTTTGTCGATTACAGAAAGACTATTCCTTATGTTCAAAATCAGTACAAAGATGTGAGGATTAATGGAGGACTTACTATACAGTATACATTGAACTAGGCCGAAGGAAATAGGCAATAAGCAATAGGCAACCTGCCGGCCGGCCGGCGGGTAAGCAAGTGGTAAGTAGCAATTTGCAAGAGGCAAAAAGCAATTAATCAATTTTTCAACCCAAGACATGTTAATTTCTTTCAACGCCCGGATCACCTCCTATTAAACTTCTCGCTATCTTCACAGTCCATCTGTAAATTGCATTTTATGCGAGTCTCAAAAATCTTCTTTATTAGCATCATAATATGCCTTGAATTAAATGCCCAGCAATTAAAACCATTTATTGGATTGAATCAAGCACCCCAGAGTTCTGATCCGATTTGCCCAATACAAAATTATCTTGGCAACTTTGATGATAGTGGCTATCATATAGGAGATACAGTAAATGATTTTACTCTGTACAATAAAGATAATCTCGCACTTTCGCTTTCTGAAACTTTGAAAAAAGGAAAACCAGTACTATTGATTT
Organism: Saprospiraceae bacterium; assembly: GCA_043769965.1. Classification (GTDB taxonomy): domain Bacteria; phylum Bacteroidota; class Bacteroidia; order Chitinophagales; family Saprospiraceae; genus Vicinibacter. The sequence goes on along the minus strand of JAYVIT010000352.1, from coordinate 11,218 downwards.
CTTCCAGCTATACGTGCTGGGTATTCAGAGATAACATTGCTGCAATCAACCAGCTTTATTCAGAGTATAAAGATCAATTGGAAATATTTGTAATCTATACTGTAGAAGCGCATCCGGATAAAGATATCAGTCCGTATTTTGGAAGAGTCAATACCGGAGCGAATAATATCAAAGATGGAATTTTATACAGGCAACCTGTATTGTATGGTGACCGCTTGCAAATAATAGAAGATTTGCTGATTCAACAAACATTGGATGTACCATTATTTATAGATGGGCCTTGTAACGAATGGTGGTATCATTTCGGTCCTGCACCAAATAACGCAACGCTTATAGATCCCAATGGAGTTGTACAAATCAAACATGCATGGTTTGACCGCGATCCCAATGATATTTTTTGTGATGTCAAAAAGTATCTGGACCCTACATCTTTTTGTGATTCAATTCCTGCAGGCAATAGCCGGTTTGAATTTACAATGATCTCGGATACACTTGTACAAGCAGAAGTAAATTCAGTAGTATATGCTATTGGTAGTATAAAGAATATATCAACCGTGCCAGTAAAAATTGAAGTCAGACGCTTGAAGAATAATTTGCCTGCTAATTGGTTTTCCAGTATCTGTCTGGATGTTTGTTATCCAACCACTGTTGACAGTACCATGATCACACTTAAGCCAGACCAAAAAATGGATATGATCATTGACTTTTTTACTGGACCAGTTCCAGGTCAAGGATCTGTTCAGATTGGTATGCGAAATGTAGATCATACTCAAAACAAATTTTTCATGAATGCCACAGCAGTATCTACAGATTTAACAAATACTTCCAGAAAAGAAAAATACCAACCTGATGTTTTGATTTACCCACAACCGTCAACATCGTTTCTAAGAATAAAAACAACAAGTTATAATCAATACATCTTGTTTGATGAAAAAGGAGTGGTTTATCAAAAGGGATGGATAGATGAATCGGAAACAATCGAGAGAAAAAATATTGCTTCTGGACTTTATCTTTTAAAGCTTAGCAATGATGATGGAAAATTTTTATATAAAAAAGTGATTTTTAACTAAGACTATAGTCTTATAGCAATTCACATCTATCTAAAATACTTATTTCCTTTCAAAGTTTCTACTTAAAGGGGTGCTTTGTTCTTTTGCAGTCGCCAAAAGAACCAAAAGGCTTGTCTGAAATAAGGCGCTAAAGCAAGCACACAAAACTTCAGCTCATATTTTTCTTTGCATTTCCTTCGGCTTTGATCCTTATGGCTTGCCTAATTTCATTTTATAAAAGAATCTCCGTGAGTAGGCCTTGAAAAATATTCGCCTCGCGCTGTATTTCAGACGTCAAATTAATATTTCTCTTTGTAATGATTTATTTCTGAATTTTTATAAATTCCTTATGGACAACACTAATAAGAATTGCATATAGACTTTAGACCTTACCAGGTTTTCGCAATAAAATCTTCCTGATTAATAATTCTTGATGTATCGCCTGTTGCTTTGATTACAAAAAGGCCTTGGCGTTCTGCAAATTTTGTACTTTCTTCATTCGATTTTAGATAAGCCAATGCACCATATATTTTATAATTCTTGTATTCATGCAGCCAAATCTTGACTTGAGAAAGTTCTTCTAGAATTTCTTTCACTTTTTTTACATTGAGTCCTGATTTCACTTCAACTATCACAATTTCATTACCATTGTGTGCAATGATGTCAAACTCGTATTGCCGGCCTTTATAATCACCGGTCACTCTGGTTGACGTTCTGTGCACTTCTATGCCTCTTGAATTCATCAACTTAACCAAACCACCTTCAATCAAACTTTCAATTAATCGGCCCCATTGGTCTTCAAAAGAATAAATAAGTTTATTCAGTTTTCGTTCTGTTGCCCTGAACATAAGTTCAGTTTCTTTCTTAGATAGCTTTAGTTCATTGTCTAAATCCCTTAGTTCCTGAATGGTGGCCTGTTGACTCATAATACAAAATTAGCAATAAAAATAAAACTAGTCGAAAGTCATTCATAAAAGCTGTCTTGACTTATTCAACAAGCTTAATGACTTATTCAACCTCCATAACAATTTATTAAGTTGCTTAGTACGCCCTTATATTTGGTCTTATGCCCTTGACTGATTTACCTTTGCGGACCAATGAATATATTCAAAGAACTTGATGACATTGCCTCGAAGCGCATCCTTGTTTTGGATGGTGCGATGGGCACTATGATTCAAAGACATATACTTAGTGAAGCAGATTTTAGAGGCTCGCGTTTGATAGATCATCCCAAAGATCTCAAAGGCAATAATGATTTACTTTCCATTACACGACCTGATATCATCGAAGATATTCACAAGCAATATCTTGAAGCAGGTTCGGATATTATAGAAACCAATACATTTAGTGCAACTGCTATCTCACAAGCAGATTATGCTCTTGAACATTTGGCTTATGAAATCAACTTTGAATCTGCAAAAATTGCAAAGAGGGCCATTCATGAATTTTTAAAAAGTAATCCGGGTCAACAAAAATTTGTTGCCGGTGCGTTGGGTCCAACTAATCGTACAGCAAGTTTGAGTCCCGATGTAAACCGTCCTGGTTTTCGCGCTATTCATTTTGATCAATTGAAAGAAGCCTATTACACACAGGCAAAAGGATTGATGGATGGTGGCGTTGATATCTTATTAGTAGAAACCATTTTCGATACGCTGAATGCGAAAGCGGCATTGTATGCAATCGAAGAACTCTTTGAAGAAAAGGGATACAAAATCCCCGTCATGATTTCGGGTACCATTACTGATGCAAGTGGCAGAACTTTATCCGGCCAAACCGTAGAAGCATTTTATATTTCAATGACGCATCTTCCTCTTTTTTCTATTGGATTGAATTGTGCATTAGGTGCTAAAGAACTGCGACCACATATCGAAGAACTATCAAAAATTTCAACTTGCCGAGTAAGTGCTTATCCAAATGCAGGATTGCCGAATGAGTTGGGCGGTTATGATCAGACCGCAGAAGAGATGTGCGAATTTATTGCTGATTTCGCCAAGCAAGGTTATGTCAATATTATTGGCGGTTGTTGCGGAAGTACGCCGGAACATATCCGCCTAATGGCAAGAGCAGTAAGAGATGTTCCACCAAGAAAAATTCCAACACTTCCTATTTACACACAGTTGTCTGGTTTAGAACCATTAATCTTCAGACCGGAATTGAATTTTGTAAATATCGGAGAGCGAACCAATGTAACCGGTTCGAAACAATTTGCAAGACTTATATTAAATAACAATTACGATGAAGCGATCGTAGTTGCTCGACAACAAGTAGAAGCTGGAGCACAAATCATCGATGTCAACATGGATGAAGGCTTGTTGGATGGTGAAAAAGCAATGGCGGACTTTCTGCATCTCATCAGTTCCGAACCTGACATCATCAAAATACCTGTGATGATTGATTCATCCAAATGGAGAGTCATTGAGGCTGGTTTAAAATGTTTGCAAGGAAAATGTGTGGTCAATTCCATTTCACTAAAAGAAGGCGAAGAAAAGTTTTTAGAGCAGGCAACTAAAGTAAGACGATATGGTGCTGCGGTTGTTGTGATGGCTTTTGATGAACAAGGACAAGCTGACACCATTGAACGGAAAGTTGAAATTTGCAAACGCGCTTATAACTTATTGATTGATAAAATCGGATTTCATCCAAACGATATCATATTCGATCCAAATATATTTGCCGTTGCAACTGGCATTGAAGAACACAATGAATATGCTTTAAACTATATCGAGGCTACAAGACAAATCAAAGAAGCTTGTCCTTATGCTAAAATCAGTGGAGGTGTAAGCAACTTATCTTTTTCATTTCGTGGAAATGAAACTGTGCGTCAAGCAATGCATTCTTCATTTCTATATCATGCGATTAAAGCAGGTATGGACATGGGTATTGTGAATGCTGGTCAGATAGAAGTGTATGATGAAATTGAAAAAGATCTTTTGATTTTGGTGGAAGATGTTTTATTCAATAGAAGAGCAGATGCAACTGAACGTCTGACTGATTTTGCGGAAGGAGTAAAAAATAAAAATAAATCAAAGGACAAAAACGAAGTAGAAGTATGGAGAACTACTGATGTTGTTTCCCGATTGAAACATGCTTTGGTGAAAGGGATTAATGAATTTATTATTGAAGACACTGAAGAAGCAAGAATCCAACTGGGGCAACCTTTAAAAGTCATCGAAGGACCATTGATGGATGGCATGAATGAAGTGGGAGATTTATTTGGTGCCGGTAAAATGTTTTTACCTCAAGTAGTAAAAAGCGCAAGGGTAATGAAACAAGCAGTCGCTTATCTCACTCCGTATCTTGAGCAAGATAAAACACAGGCTGCGAAAGCAAAAGGTAGAATTGTGCTTGCTACGGTGAAAGGAGATGTACACGACATTGGAAAAAACATTGTCGGTGTTGTACTTGCATGTAACAATTATGAAATATTTGATCTGGGTGTCATGGTTTCTTGTGAACGCATCCTTGATCATGCAATTGAAGTAAATGCAGACATCATTGGATTGAGTGGATTGATCACCCCATCTTTGGATGAAATGGTGCATGTGGCTGGAGAAATGAAAAAGAATAAATTTGATTTGCCATTGTTGATTGGAGGCGCTACTACATCCAAACTACATACTGCTTTGCGCATAGAACCCGAATATCATCATCCTGTAGTTCATGTTCTCGATGCATCACGGGCTGTTGCTGTTGTGAGTAATTTATTGAGTGATGATGTTCCACAACGTGAATTGTATTTGCAAAACATTCGCGACGATTATGAACGGACGCGAATTCAAAGATTGCAGCGACAGAATTTTAAGGAATACCTCTCGTTGGAAGATGCCAGGAAAAATAAATTTTATATAAAGTGGGATAGTTATCAAACGCCGGTTCCAAATCAATTGGGAGTGCAGGTATTTGATCAAGTAGATTTGAATACTTTGAGAAACTACATTGACTGGACGCCATTCTTTCAAAGTTGGGAACTTGCCGGGAAGTATCCTGACATTTTGGAAGATGCAGTTGTTGGTGTTGAAGCTAAAAAATTGTTTGTAGATGCCAATGCATTATTGGATGAGATTATTAAAAATAAATCTATTCAAGCCAAAGCAGTAATTGGAATCTTTCCTTCGAATGCAAATATGGATGATATAATAATTTTCGAAGTCGATGCAAGGAAGAAAAAGAAATTGACATTACATCATCTCCGTCAACAAATTAAAAAAGCTGCAGGACAAGCAAACTTTTGTTTATCGGATTACATCGCACCAGAAGATAGTGGCTTACAAGATTACATTGGAGCATTTGCAGTTAGCGCCGGTTTTGGTGTAGATGAACTGGCTAAAAAATTTGAAGAACAACATGATGACTACAATGCAATTCTTGTAAAAGCAATTGCGGACCGATTTGCAGAAGCCCTTGCAGAATACATTCACGAAAAAATCCGCAAAGAAATCTGGGGATATGCAAAAACAGAACAACTCAACAATAGAGAATTAATTTCAGAAAACTATCTTGGCATCCGGCCTGCTCCTGGTTATCCTGCCTGTCCAGATCATTCAGAAAAAGCAATTCTTTGGAATTTGCTGGATGTAGAAAAAAACATCAAACTCCATTTGACTGAAAGCATGGCTATGTTTCCGACGGCTGCAGTTAGTGGTTGGTATTTTTCACATCCCGATTCGAAATATTTTGCGATTAGTGAAATATCAAATGATCAGCTTGAGGATTACAGTAAACGAAAAAATTGGGATGCTGCTATTGCGAAGAAATGGTTGGGGGTGGTGATGGGATAGTCAATCAAAGAATCCATATTTTTGAATTTATAAAAATCAAAGTACATAGTTTATAAATTAACTTGTGATTTTACCTCCAAGTTTATTTTTACTCGATTCAAATCCATGAATTTAAAAAGGGCTATGAGTGCAAATATCGGAATTAACCAGATTACTCTGCTTTGATATCTATCCAACACGTTTGCAAGAGTACTACACACTAAGGCATTTGAAAATTCATAAATCATCAATATCAGTATTGCTGATTTAAATTTAGCATCCAACCATTTAATATTTAAAAGAAATATCAGGACAAAAATCAAAATCGACAAAAATATCGTAACAGATTGAATGTAATTTAGCAAATTAAAATTTAGCTTTTTAGTTACCTGTTGAGAAGAAAGAAACTCCTTTTTTTCATCATTGAAAAATTGGTTTATTGCATTCAACGGAGGATTAATCATATCATCAGTTGGGGCATCCCCGGTATCAAAATTGAAAACTTGTCTAAATGTTTGCTGAATTCTTTTTAGGAAAATCTTTTTTGAATACTTGTATGTTGTTAAGATATCCCTGATTATTCTATTGTCTTCCTCTTTAAATTTATTCCAATCTCCATCTTTGGTAATAGGACTATTCGGATCCCATATCAAATCCCAGGGTAATTTGTCTTTAAACTCACAAATAGCATATTGCTTCTTTTCGCAATATTCATCTAAATAAGGCTCGAGGACTTCATCGTCATTTAGTTTATGCATAATAAATACATGCGAAGACTGTGAAATAATAAATTTTTTTCCTATGAAATAATTCATACAAGGAATCAACAGAATTGCAAATAAAAAAGCGCTAGCGGTATAAAGGATTCTTTTGAAATTGAACGGAAATTGTAAATTAAGTTTGTTTTTAAATCCGTATAAAATTGCGATGCAAATTAATGTAATGAATAGTATACTTATGTGAGAATTATGGGTAAACAGACTAAGAACGAAAATAAAATGAACAAATAATTTATCCTTCTTATTTAAATTAGTTGCAAATAATATTAGATAAAAGGATAAAAATAATAAAGATGTGAATAAATCAGCGGTAAGCATGCTTACATTAAATGAAATTCCCGTTGTTAATGTTAATATAAAAATGGCAACTATAAAATATATTCTGAAAGTAGATCTATTAAAATTCTCCCTGAATAATAGATAAAGTAGATATGTCAATATTAAGCTTTGAGCAAAAACAACATACCACAAAGATGTGGCTAGACTCATGTGTCTTATAAAAAGACCATAAAATATTGGTCTATCTATCGGAATTTTCATTTCGAATCCAGAATTTATATAGGTACCTGAATCCGGATAGACTAATGGATAATTATTGCTGAAAGCAAAAAATAATAAAATAATTGAACCTAACAGAATGGTTACTATATTAGCAATTGTGTTATTATCTTTGGTTGTTGATTGTTGGTTGGACATTTATTTTTAGATTTTCTTTGAAATTATAAATATTTTAGGATCCAAAAATAATCAATCTTGGCGAATTTAATAGCATATTCGCTATCCAATTTTTAATAGACAATATTTTTAAAATGAATTCTTGTCTGTGGGTAATATGAATTACAATTTGGAATGTGATAAATGATTATTAATATTGGACATTGGATATTCATGAATTCAATATGATAAGTATTTATGGAGCTTTTCTATAACTTTACTTCTCTCAAAATGGACAAGCTAATTCATAATTTTATAATATTATTAATCAAAATTTACTTGCTTTGTATTGGCCTTTATTTAATTCTAATCGCAATTAATGATCCTGATTTTTCGAAAATCCCAAGTGATTTTAGAAATACATGTTTTAATAATTAAATCTTCGAACACAATTACCAATACTTTACTAGCGAAGTAGACGATTTTGGAATGCTCTATTTATGTATCCATATAAAAACGCACTTGCCTTTTCAGATAATTTATTAGGATCAGCTCCAATCTATGCCTCGTTTATATTAATTGGGCAAATAAGGAGTCCGCTTTTCAATATTGGTTGCTCACATTCTTTATTCTAAATCTCATGTGTTGCTATTGGACATTTAAGAAATGGTGTGGAAATAATTTATTATCATCGAAAGTGCCGACCAGGATTTAAATGTTAGACTTTTTGACAACAGGCCATATATTGGAGACTGGAAAAAATTTAGAATAATCGAAATAAAAAATTAAAATTCTGAAATTATCCCATCACCTTAATTATTAGTAATGAGATAATTTCAGATTCATAAAATTTAATTGAATTTACTTTTGTATTACAATTTTCTTATAAATAATTTCGGATTTAACATTAATTTTTAACAAGTATATGCCAGAAGCTGAAAAAATATTTTCATCAAAATATTCCGACGATGAAGTTATTTTATATTTTCTCTCATATAATTTTGATCCACTCAAATTAAAAACTTCAATTGTTGCATTCTCTTTACTATAATCTTCATGCTTCAAATAAAAGCCAGAATTTGTTGGGTTCGGATAAAGCTCTAGTTTATAACTATCATTTTTACCTGAATTTAAATTAGATCTTGTCTCCAATTTTTGAAATAAACCACAGGAGTCATCATCAAAAAAGATATTAATAGAAGTCATACTATTTTGCAGCGGGCTATGACAACTTGATATATCAGATGACATCAAAGTAATTCTATAAGAATATCCATTTTGAGTTGGTGAAGTTCCAAAAGTATCTTGATGTTGATTAATTAAATCTGTTATACTAAAATCTCCTGATTCCCTTAGTATCGAAATTTCTTTTTGCGATTTTAATGTATCAAGAATAAATTTAGTTGGATGTGCGCCCGTTATTTGTCTAATTGTTAAAACGGCCTCAAAATTACATGATTTGAAATCAGGTGCCCACATATGAACATTATTGCCACTTTTGAAATTTTGTGGTGATGAATTAGCATAACCATTTTGGCAATAATCCCCATATAGTTGAAAAGCAGAATTTGGAGAACATTCAGCAATGTGGATAATTTTACTATCGATTACAGTAACACTTTTAATAGTATCCACAATCCTAAGTTTTACTTTGTAATATTTATCGCATCTAAGTTTAAATGTATCCCACTTTAATACCTTATCATACAAATCTAAATCACCTTGATGGTATTTATACTGCAACTTACCAGGCCCTATTTGATTTGCTGGAAAATAGAATGCGTCATTTATCTTGAAATCAGCAAACGTACCGCTAGAAGAATCAGACATATCTGAAACTAATATAGTATAACCATAAGAACAAAACTCTGATGGGGTAGCATCCAATATAATTGGCTCACCTAGAGAAATTTCAATTGTATCATTATCATCACTAAACCCATTCAGTGTAAATTCTGCCTCAATACTGCAATCGGTAATATGGATTAATTGAACCTTCTCATGCCAAGTACCTCCTCCACCGGTTGCAAGTTTTACTCTATAATAAGAACCTGCCTCTAGATAGTAAGTATTGCTATTATCTATATTTGGATTCTTCCAAACTCTTTCTATATCTATAAAAGGAAGGAATACTTTTTCTGAATCTGATAACCATTTTATTTTTTCCATGTATGTTCTTCCTCCAATTGAATCAGATTTTTCAATAGATACAAAATAGTCATTTGCACAAGTTTGTGTACCTGAAACATCCATAATAATTCTTGATTTACCATGATTATCTCCAATTTCCAAAATTGTATCTAAGCATTCAATTGACTGCCCAGTGCCTGAACAAGTGTTATTTCCGTTCAATTTGAACTCCAATTTTCTAATGCAAGGTATTAATTTGAAAATATTCTCTTCAAAATTCCCATATGTTTGTATATAATTTGGACATTGAATAAGACAACAGCTAGGTAAGCATCCTATCGTTATTCTTGTACGAACTGATGTATCAGTCCAATATTCGCAAGGAACAATTTCATCTAGGTCAAATTCATAAATATTCTCAAAAGCTATTGTATCGTTTCTACAATCTGGTTGATTTATTAGATTTGAAGGAGGTTTTATCCACGTATTAAAAAAGACTAATGAATCATTCAGATCAGAGTTATTGTAAGAAGTCAACTTTAAGTAAAAATTATGATCAGGTAAATATGAATTTGTTAAATCGAGTCTCACCTTTGTACATGATTCTTGTTGTTGTATGAGAATTGGATTGTTTATATTGTTACTTTTTTGGTCATTAATCGTAAAATCAACAGTCCCAAAAGTGTCAGTTCTCGCCCAATAATTAATATAATGAATTTGCATAACAGAACTATCAAGTTTAGGAAGGTAATCATTATATCCGACATTCGATTTTTCAATTTGATGATTTGCTATAATTCGCATATCAACATCTACTATCGGATGGTTTTCTTCAATTCCACTAGTACCTTCAATATCAGTGATAATTTTTACAGGTCTGTTATTTATATACCACACAATTTTATTCTTATCCCACTTCACTCCATAGATTACATTATTTCCACTAAAAGATTGACTTGGCAAGCAATAATTCCATTTCCCACGAGATACATTGCCTGTTCCATCATCGTAATGATCTGAATGAACTACAACATCGCCAACACCATGCTCCATTATATCAATTTCATTATATCCAGCTGCACCACCACCTCCACCTGCAAGCCAAAAGGCAGGGAAAAGTCCTCTTGAACTTGGTGTATTAATTGATGCTTCAAAAAATCCAAACCTATGAAGACCTTCTTCTTGATGAATCATTCCAGCCGAATAAGGACTAAGATATCCATCTTTAGGATTACCCCCTAAAAAACATTCTACCGGATTATTCGGATCATAAACAGCTTCCAGATTAAGTGGCCCATTACATAAAACTCTTTCTTGAAGAAACACACAAACATCTCCGAATCTTTTACAATTCCAACCATAATCAAATGCAAAATAATTATCTAAATCACCACATGGATCAAGGTAATTTATAATAAAATCGAATCCCTTTTTTGTTGAAATACTATCTCCTTTATTATTTAAATCAATGTATTCATTCTTGTTTATTTGGCTTTGGGCGCCTTCGGTAAAGACGTACGTAATTAAAAGGATTGTGAAGCCAACCAACCGGAAATTAGAGTTACTTCTAATCGCACTAAGTATTGTATGTTTCATATTAAATTGAATTTTGTGAATAAATAATAATTCACAAATTTTCCATTTATCTTACTCTCGTCCAATACTCATTTATAAGTAATTTTTTCTTAAATTAATCCTTTATAAATGCAACTTGAAACTACCTCGGTAGTGTTTTTTAATCCTAATCTTCTAATTAGTGCTTGAACGAAAACTACTCTTTTTTCAACAGGCATCCCATTCTGATGCTTGATGCTGGCAGCTGATGGCTAATAAGAATTAGTTTTGACCC
>JAYVIT010000351.1:0-2304 GCA_043769965.1 Saprospiraceae bacterium | reverse complement strand
TTGCAAATTGCATGATCTGCAATGCGACTCCTCCTCCAATTCCTGTAATTAAAATGTTCTCCCCTTTTTCCGGTTTGCATTTTGTAAATAATGCACGATACGCAGTAATCCCGGCTAATGGCAATGCAGCAGCTTCGGCATCATTCAAATGTTCCGGAGCAGGATAAATATATTCTTCGGGCACGGAAACATATTTTGCAAAACTTCCATCTGCAGGCAATCCAAGAATTTGGAAGTTCTTTGATTGCACATTTTCATTATCACCCCAGTAAAATCCTGGATTAACTAAAACTCTTTGATCATTCACAAACCCACATAGATCTGATCCAGGAATGATTGGGTATTTAATCTTTGCATACTCTCCCTTTACTATCCAAAGATCCCTGTGATTTAATGCAGCGTGGGAGACTCTTACAATTACAGAACTTTCAAGATTCTGTGGAATTGGGACATCCGATAGTATCGGTCCTGAATCTTTTTCTATTAATTGAATTGCTTTCATTGATTTGTAAAAATAGAGAAATATTTAGTTCATGAAGAAAAGAATAATGAATAATGAACAAGGAATATCTAACACCGAACAAGAAACAAGGAATTCTGAAATAATCACTTCTAAATTCATAATTCCTTGTTCCTTGTTCGAAATTCTCTTAAAATCACAATCGAAGGTACAAACACCACTCAAAAAAAAGTGCCCTCCGAGAAGGGCACCTTACTTTATTAAACCGATATAAAAAATCCTTAGTTGTTTAACATCAATTTTTTGATGCCTACGAAATTCTTAGTTTGCATTTGATAATAATAAATTCCTGATTCACCAATGTCAGATTTGCTGACCACTATTTGGTTATTGCCTTTTATGGCTTTAACTTCTTTGCGGAATACTTCAACTCCTTTCAAATCAAAAATCTGTATACTTACTACTTGTTCATCAGGAACATGGAATCCTATTACTGTTAATTCACCAAATGGATTAGGTGTATTCTGAAACAATTCACAGCTTACAATTTGATTTTGACTTCCTTTCACTCTCAATTCGATGTCCATGACATCCAACTGATCAGTGTATGCTTCAACATTCAACATGCTGTGATTTATTTTAATCAAATCTCCAGTACTCACTTGGCTATTCAAATTAAATACGACGTAGAACAATGGCTTCTCTGTTGGTGCAATGGATTCACGTCCATTCCAACTCATATTGATTAATCCATTTTCTAATCTGGACATACCTAAATTATCATCTCCAATAGTAAGGGCAGCTGATTTAATTGAAACAAAACTTGCTTTTGTTGCATTAAATTCTAAAGTCATCTGGAATCCAGCTAATGTTGATTTCCATATACCATAGACCGGTATTTCAATTTGTCCGGCTTTTTGGGTTACTTTATTTTCAACTTCCAAAATCAATTTGTCAGAAGATCTGGATTGTGATCCGTTGTTTAATTCTGTTGTTTTTGCTGTATAATTGATATCACCCATTTTTATTCCTGTAAAGTCCATTGCACTATGATCTCCAGTCAATGATTTTACTTCATAAAGATTAACCAGAGAATTGCTTTCCCATGGATTTTCAGGATTTGGGAATGCCTGATCCTTTACAACGAATGACCAGGACTCAGTACCATTTTTAAATGCGTCTGTAATTCCAAGTATCAACTTTCTGATATCAGAAATATCCGCAGCTGTTACTGAATGAGAATTATTCACATCCGCTGCGATATATTGATACGTTGTGCTGAATTTCTGAAGTCCAAGGATATGTTTTTGCATAAGAACTATGTCAGCAGTTGAAACACCATTCATGATGTCATCATTTTTCTTAGGTTGAATTTTATAATCTTCACCTTCTGGCAGATCCACAAAAACATACTCTCCTGTTTTTTCAGAATTAATCTGTCCGAACATGAGATCTGTTTTTAATAATTCCATATGTGCATTCTGAAGAACAGAACCGTTTCCAGCATTTATTAATCCAGCAATTATTCCACCATTTGTAAATTTATTTGGACATAGATTTTGAGGATCCTGGAGTAACAACTTAGTTAAACAGAAATTTGTATTACCATCCAAATCTGTTACATACATTGTAACATCAATAGTATCCTGAATACCATTAAAGATGTCAGCGCATCCATAGGTACGCAAGGTATCATTCACATTAGTGCTGTAAGAATATCTCAATTGTGGCTTTGCTGTACAATTGTCTTCTGATTTTTCATTGTAAAATCTTGCAGGTACTGTAACTGTTTTATTTGCTGGCATAGGTACTGTAATAAGTCCGGCTTTACAAAATGGAGTCGG
>JAYVIT010000350.1:0-3796 GCA_043769965.1 Saprospiraceae bacterium | reverse complement strand
AAACTCCAATTGCTGTTTTTTTCTTCTGAAATTGTGCTGTTACTTTGATTGCTCAAACCCTTACCGCATAAACTACCTGCTCCATGTGCAGGATAGATTAAAGTATCATCTGGTAAAGTCATCAGTTTATTTCGAAGCGAATGATACATTTGTTTTGCTAGTTCTGAGCGCTTTGCAGTAATTGCTCCAGCATGTTCCCGCAAATCCGGTCTGCCGCAATCTCCAATGAATAAAGTATCACCGGTAAAGACAGCTTGTTGTTTTCCAGTTTCATCAATAGCAATTATGCTAATGCTATCCGGTGAATGCCCGGGAGTATTTAGTGATTTTAGACTTATGTTACCCAATACGATTGCATCTCCTTCATCAAATGTCTGGTGTGGATATCCTGGACCTAATAATTTGCTTACATAAATGGTAGCACCTGTTGTATTGGATATTTCCAAATGGCTGCTTACAAAATCAGAATGTGGATGTGTTTCTATGATAGCTATTATTTTAGCATTGTGTTCTTTTGCAAAATCATAGTATGGCTGTGGATTTCTTTCCGGATCAATCAAAGCGATTTCTCCATTGCTCAGGATTGCATAGGAATAATGAGCTAGGTTTTTATCTTCAAATTGTTTAATGTTCATTTTAACTATTTTAAATCGATAGTACAAAGGTATGATGGTGCGAAATGCGATTTAGTTACATTTGTTACACAACAGAAAATGTTTTTAATTTTTTTTTCTAAGGCAGTTAACATATGGAATTAGCATCAGCTAATTAAACTCCTTTAGCAATATCGATTAACAACTGCAAAAGCACGCCATCACAGGCATTTTTTTTTAAATCGCTAAAAGCTATGATAAAAGTTACTTCAGCTCTTTACGGGTAGAAATCCCAAATGGTGAATATAATGGGCAATGACCTAATAAACTAGTAAGGAGAAAAACAACAGCTAATATGATTAGGATAATTGCCGTAATACCTGAAATTTGGTTGGTAAAATAGAGTACAATGATTATAAATGCTAATAGTACCCTAACGGCTTTATCAACGGTGCCCATGTTTGGTTTCATCATTTTTAAAATTTTATAAGTGAAAAATAATTACAGGGCAAATATCAATCAGCAGATATGGATATTCAGTAACATTTGTTACAGAAGCGAAATTTTATTTCTACCCAAATTTACCAGGCCCTCGTCTTCCATCTGTTTTAATAGTCGTGAAATGACAACCCGGGCTGTGCCTAATTCATTCGCTAGTTGTTCGTGTGTTACATACAATGTATGGCTATTGGTCAACTCACATTTCTTTTTGAGATAGTTTAATAGCCGTTCATCCATTTTTTTAAATGCAACGGCATTTACAACCTCAAGGAGTTCTTCAAAACGTTTGTGATAGAGACGGAAAATATAATCCAACCATTCGGGATATTCCTTGATCAATGAACTTACTTTGTCAATGGGTATAAATAGTATTTCGGTATCTTCTTCAGCAATGGCTTTTACTTTGCTGGTGTCATGATGAATGCCACCTAAAAATGACATGATGCAACTTTCGCCTGCTTTTATATAATACAACAAAATTTCCCTGCCATTTTCATCCGAACGCATTACCCGGATGCTTCCACTGGTTACAATTGGAATCGCTTTTATGTAGGCGTTTTCATTAAGTATAATATCACCTTCTTTAAATTGTTTGGCAAAACCATATTCAGAAAGTTTTGCTTGTACCCGAGGAGAAGATTTAAATTCATTTATGTTGTCCAGTTCCATATAATCCGATCATCAAAGAAAAATTCATTTACAAATAACTCAACCACTGTTTTTCTTTATGGCTGGATTTGTAATTATCGTACCATTTACATAATGGATATAACGAAATTACAACAAACAACCAAATCAGGTACACCACTGTAAGATTATATCCTTCTGCGGGGATTAAAAAGAGAAATGGCAATTTTTGTGCACTAGCCAAAGCTTCTTGCAAGGTATGACCATTCGCAAAAAAACAAATTGTTGCAATAATGTGTATCAAATAAATATGAAGTATGTAATAAAAAAAGGCTACGCGACCATATGTACGGATGACATTTGTAAATGGATTCTGAATTTTTTCTAAAACCGATAACATTAAAAATGCCGGGCCAATAGTAATAAGCATGAATAACAAGGAAGGAGGATATTTATTCACGCTCATAAATGAAAGGAATGTGCTGAAAAAATCTTTTTGTGTAGTCCAATCATGAGGATCACCGTATGCATTGACATACCGAAGTAGAATAAACAAAACAAGCATGCTCAATCCAAGAAGTTTGAATGTTTTATTGCGTTGTTCGGCACTATACTTTGAAGTAAAGAAATTCCCTGTACAATAACCGAGCATCATCAATCCTGTCCATGGTAGAAAAGGATAAACTATTAAAAGGACGTGATTTGGAGCGTAAGGATATGAAATAAAATGTCCATGGTGAAGTAAATCCCATAAAAAGCCAGGTTGGAATCCTGTTTCAGATTCAGGAAAGTCCAGCAAATTATGTCCTAAGACGATGATAAATCCGAGTATCAATATAAAATCAAAAGGAAGTTTGATTAGTAATCCCAGAATGACCATGCTGATACCGATAGTCCAGATGACTTGTAAAATGAGTACATTATAAAGTGGATTGAATGTCCAACCAAATGTGATGATACATACTTCCGCAAAAACTAACCACAATCCTCTTTTTATCAAGAAAAGGCTGAGTTCTGATTTAGTTTTCCGCAAACTTTGCAAATAAATAGAAGTGCCGGAAAGAAAAACAAATATCGGTGCACAGAAATGAGTGATCCATCTGGTGAAAAATAATAATGGAGTGGTCGTATTTAAATCCAAGGGATCGCCGGTAAATGCTTCAATATGAAAAAAGTCTCTGACATGATCCAACGCCATGATGACCATTACTATGCCACGAAGTATGTCAATTGATTCGATTCTTTTTTGAATATCTTTTTCTGACGGAGACATATTCGATATTTTAAAGCACTAATATACTTGAATTAATTGTTGCAATAGATTCTTTTGTGTATGTAGAGATAAATATTGAAATAAATTATTACCTGAGCAACACCTGACTAAAGTCAGGTGTAATTGAAAAATCCTTGCCGATTATTAATCAGCAAGGATTTTTTAAAGAATTTATTAAATCGCGATTGAGTCCACGAAGATTGAGATCATTTATTTAGCTCTCCATGCACCAATGATAGCACCCATTACTGTGAAAAGTATAAAAGTATACCAACCATCAACCATAGACAAACTGGTTGGGTTACCTTTATATCGATTACCTGTGTAAATTCCGAATAAATGGATCACACCAATCATTGCGCCAAGTGTTGCACCTGATTTCAAATCAAAAGAACTCGTTTTATTCACCAACCAGTTCATAATGTAAGCATAAACTAATAATGAAACGGCATTGACGATCATTGCTAAACTCATATCTATTTCCATACCGTTTTTCATTGCCTTTTCGCCTTCCATAGTAATGCCATTTCCTGCCATCCATTGACTCGAGAACAGCATTCTATACCATAACATACCTAGACCCATCCCCGCAAGAGCAGAAACAATAAGTGCAAGCCAATTTGTTTTGTTTTCCATGTCGTTTTGTTTTTATTGGTTAAAAAATTAATTTTCGTTGGTTTGAATAGTTAAAGGTAAAAAAATTGATTGGTTTTTGGTTGACACTTTTAATATAAAAAAGCCTTTCTGTTTATTGCTTAGATCCAAAACAATCTGGTGATCATCTTCCCAGCTTCCTTCAATG
>JAYVIT010000349.1:0-2798 GCA_043769965.1 Saprospiraceae bacterium | reverse complement strand
TGATGAGGAATTTTTGGTTTATCATCACGATTTAATGCCGGGTGACAATAATATGTTCTTCCGCCTGAAAAAGGATCGTCTCGCTTGGCTAATAATTGTAGCATTAATTCGTATGGCGTAATTCCAATACCGAGTAAAATACTATCATCACGATAATAAGCGGAAAGAAAATCCTGTGGTTTTAATTGAAGTCCCAATGCAAGCTGCACCGCTTCATGTCCGCGGGAAGTTGCATGAACATATTTCTGTGTGATCTGAGATTTCTCTTCGAAAAGATCCGACATGACACGGGCCGTACACATGAGTTCGTAGGCTTTCGTCAGGGTTTCTTTATTAAGTGAGTTTTTCGATGCGGCTTCGGTTTGCATGGGGTAAACTTAAGAAAAATTTTCGCGCAGAGGACGCAAAGTTCGCAGAGAAAAATAGACATAAATCCTCTGCGTGCTTTGCGAGCTCTGCGCGAAAAAACCTAACTTAAAGGCAGTTCGCCAAAAAACACTATTGCCAATTCAAAAATTCTGTTATCTTTCTCCCAATTAACCTTTTTATAAAAATCTCTCTTATGAAAAAGCTTCTACTAATTACTTTAATTTTTTATTCTCTATTAGGCAATTTGAACAATCTAAAAGCACAGATGGTTTACATGCCTGATCCCATGTTGCGATTGAAACTTACAAACCTTGGTTTTGGAAGCTGCATTGTCGGCGATTCGATTGATTCAACTTGTCCGCAGATTCTTTCAGCATTGAATCTAGATATTTCTTCATCTTCGATACGCAATCTTCAGGGTATTCAGGTTTTTCCAAACTTAATACGACTTAAATGCAATAGAAATAATGGATTATCAATTCCTCTTTTGCCATACTCATTAAAAGAATTTTATTGTGAGGAAGATAGTCTAATAATGCTTCCTACTTTGCCTATTGATTTAACAGTCTTGAGGGTGAATTCGAATAAGTTAACTCTTCTACCTTCCTTGCCCGATTCTTTGAAAGAATTGCATTGTTGGCAAAATCCGATTTTGTCTTTACCGGCACTTCCCAACCTTTTAGAAGTTCTGAATTGCGGTTATACATCTATTAGTGAATTGCCAACTCTTCCTTCCGGATTGAGGATTCTTGAATGTACTAATGATTCTATAAATGTTTTGCCCGCATTGCCGGATTCATTACGTGATTTATGGTGTTCGGGAACTAATTTATCAAGTATTCCATCACTACCACAAAAGCTTGAATATTTAACTTGTGCAAATAATCTACTAACAGAACTCCCGCCTTTACCCAATTCTTTAGAAGGGTTAGATTGCACTTCTAATTTATTAACCACCATACCCACTTTAATATCTACTAAACTACATTGGTTTTTATGTTCTGATAATAGAATTACATATTTACCTGAACTGCCAAACTCACTTTACAATTTAGATTGCCATAGTAATTTACTTACATCTATTCCAGATTTACCGGATAGCCTGTATTCATTAGACTGTAGTAATAATGTTTCACTTCATTGCCTGCCGGAATTGAAATTTATATATGATCTGAATTTCTCAAATTGCCCAATTGTTTGTCTTCCAAATTATGGAAATGTAATAAACAGTATTCCCCCATTGAATAGTTTGCCTTTATGCGATATTTTTAATTCGAATGCTTGTGATATTTCCTGGAACATTAGTGGTAAAACATTTTATGATACAGATTTTGATTGTAATCAATCACTAAATGAAATCGGGTTACGCAATATGCATCTGAAACTCTATGAAAATGGAAGCCTAATTCAACAAACTTTTACAGGTGGTGAAGGATTTTATTCATTCGATACACACAGTTTTGATAATTATGAAGTTCAACTAGACACAACAGATATTCCATTTACTTCAATATGTCCTTCTTCCAATAATTATCTCGACACAATAAGCATATCGGATTCCCTTATTTATGGAAACGACTTCGCATTGAAATGCAAATCAGGTTTTGATATCGGAGTATGGTCGATTTATTCATCAGGATTTCGTCCCGCTCGCCGGTCTGTCGTTAATGTTCGCGCGGGGGATATTGCAAATTTTTATGGAGTGCATTGTGCAAGTGGAATAAGTGGTACTTTAAATATAACGATTAATGGTTCTGCTCATTATTATGGTCCGGTAGCTGGTGCAATTACTCCATCAAATGTTTCAGGTAATATTATTACTTATAACATCCCGGATTTTGGACAAATAAATTCGAATTCGGACTTTGCATTTGAAGTGGAAACAGATACCATTGCGACTTCAGGATCTCAGATTTGTATTGTTGCATCATTTCTTCCATCGGTCGGAGATAATAATATTTCAAATGATTCTCTTACTAATTGTTTTACGGTAAGAGTAAGCTTCGATCCGAATGACAAACAGGTTTACCCGGAAGGTATCATCGACACATCCCAACATTGGTTAACATATACGATCCGATTTCAGAATACCGGTACAGCGCCAGCCGATAATATTTATATATTGGATTCACTCAACAATAACCTGGATGTTTCCTCTTTTAAATTGCTGGCATCTAGCCATGCATTATATGCTCAGATTTTAGAAGGCGGCATAGCACGATTTAATTTTCCGAACATTAATTTGCCTGATAGCAATGACAATGAACCGTTAAGTCATGGTTACGTACAATACAAAATAAAATCAAAAAACAACCTTTTTATAGGCACACAGATTCAAAACACTGCATATATTTATTTTGATTTTAATGCTCCTGTTGTTACGAATACTACATTGAATACGATTGATATTGTTAATGGAATTTCTTCAC
>JAYVIT010000348.1:0-6793 GCA_043769965.1 Saprospiraceae bacterium | reverse complement strand
AAACCTAACAATTTCTTTCAACTTACCTGATGGATAATACACTTTGACATCACCTGCCATGACATCATGCACATATACGGCTTCCATTCTTAAATTGCCATTCGAATGATATTCTTTATATGGACCATGGTATTGATCATCCGATCTGGATTCTTCACTTTCCAAGATTCCTTGATTATATAGTTTACGAATGCCATTTAATTTCCCCATAGTATAATTACTCTGTTCAATTAGTTTACCTTGTTCATCAAAGCGTTCATACACGCCATGTTTTTTATCACCTTCTTTTGATTTGACAATTTGATGGCGTTCAATGACCTGTCCTTTATCATTTTTGTTCTCAATGATTTTTTTATCCTGACAGGAAACAAATAGTATTATGCAGATTAATGGCAGACTACAGGAAATAGATAACATGGGTTGATAACGTCTGGTTAATAAATTCATTGTCTTAGTTATTATATCCCGATAACTAACTGGTTTAAAGTTCTTTATTAAAGTTGCCATTATACTCATTGTTGAGGAATAAAAATGGAGTCTAATAAAAAAGCCTGATCTATCTAATCAGGCTTTTTTATCACGATAAATTGCAGTTCTTAGTAAAACTTAGATCTGTTATCTTTTATCTTATAACTTTTCTTCATTGCCTGAAGCACAAAAGCTGTTGCAGCAGTTTTAGCCGGATGCACATAAAATTTACGAATTGCATCATAATTTGGTGAAGTGTTTGTTGAAAGTTCTTTTTTCAATACTTTAAAAATATAAACTCCATTTTGACCTTGAAGTGCCGGGGAAGTTTGGCCTTCTTCGAGTTTTGCAAGTGCGACCAGCGCTTTTGGCTCCTCACCTAAATTTGGTATATAACCACTAAATGGAGAAAGACTACTAACTGTATCCATTTCATAAATGTAGCCTCCTAGATTTGGCTCCAGAGAAGAAAATTGTCCAAGTTTTTGTTTTATTACTTCAAATTTCTTTTTCTTTATCAATTCGCCTTTAAGTTGATCCTTAAATGCTTCTACAGACGCAATACCTTTTGGAACAATTTCAGAAAGTCCGGCTATGACATATCTGTTTACGTATTTTTTTTCATCCTCTTGCAAGCTATAAACTTCTGTACTTACATCTCCTACTTTAGTTGATTTGGCATAAGCCCACCTGACAATTTCCCTGGAGGTATTATTTGCGGTTGGCCCCAACTTTTCTATCAGATATGAATTCGCAAACATATTACCAGCAACATCTAATTTATATTTCCCTCCTTCTTTAATTGCTTTTTCCAATGCTTCCAATGTCCTATTCGTTTGAACAAGATCTTGGGCTTCATCATAAATAGTATTAGAAATAGCTTCTCCTGGTAAAATTGCTTCTGAAATTGTGGCAATGTGCACACCTTCCTGTTTGCCGTCAAATGGTGCTTCGGTAACGCGAATTAAATGCACTCCAAACTGCGTTAAAATGATTTTCATTTCACCAACATTTAACTGGTAAAAAATCGCATCATTAAATGGTTTAACCATTTTACCCGGGGTTGCGAAACCAAGGTCCCCACCTTTAATTGCTGATCCAGCATCCTGGCTATATCTCATTGCAAGCGAATCGAAACTAGCTTTTCCTGTTTTCACGAGATTGGTTAAACTATCTAATAATTTTAATGCAGTAAGATATTGTTCTCGTGTTTGTACTCTAATAAGTATATGACTAGATTTTACAGAATCCGGTAAAGCTTTTTTGTCTAATAATTTAACGATTCTATATTCTCCCTGTTCAATGTACGGTCCAATCACTGCACCTTTTGTCATTTTAAAAACTGTATCACTAATTACGGAACTAACTTCGAAAGTTCTCTGGTAGGCATCGTCCCATTTACCCAAATTGGTAACTACAAAATTTGAATCTTCTGTAGTATTTTTCATTGCCTCCATTTTTGATTCAATAGAAGCTTTTATTTGATTGGAATCTTCAGATGTCGGGATGATATCGAGTACAGCATATTTTATAGTTCGTGTTTCTTCATCAGTTTGAATAGCTGCTTTTTTTTCTAATAACAGATTTTGATAATCTGCCTCTTCAATTTTAATATCCTCCTCGTTTACAATGCCATAACCAATGACGCCATAAACAAAGTCCATTTTCATGTTGCTTTCATATTGATTACGGTCAACCATAAAATTTGGCATGAATAAGGATTTAGCAACCAGGTTACCAATTTTAGAAGCCAATCTGTCTTTGATAATTTCTTGTTCTTGAACCAACCAGAAGTCTTTCAGTCTTGGATCGAGATTTTCATCTTCAATTCCTTGTTTGAAAGTGTTTAATTGCTCGCGATTCACTTGCCCGGTATTTGGGTCTCTGAAATTTCTTTCAATGATTGGAGAAAGGTTATAACCGAACTCAAGCTCTTTAATCTCTGCGGGACTAACTCCGCTTCCGTTTTCAGCTGCATCTTTTTCAAGGATTGCTTTTTCAATAAACTGATTCCATAAATAATCTTTTCGACCGAAATAGTCCACAGCAGAATTAGCATAGAGGACCCTTTCTGTACGCTGAAATTCCGGCCAGCTTAAGGTCTGACCTGCTACAGAACCGACTGTATCAGAATTACCTAACAAGCTGCCTGATTTTCCAGAAGTCATATCCATGACTATAAAGCCCACTAAAGCGAGTGCCATGAGGATGGTTACCATCCATAATCGTTTTCTAATACTAGTGATTAAACCCATTATCTAAATATTAATTCTTTGAATTTCAATGACTTAAAATAAAAACATGCTTCAAAAAGCTTATTTTTTAAGGATTGCAAAGGTAATAGGATTGACTCGTATTTAATAGGCATAAACCGGAAATTAAACTTCTGGCAACATATAAACTAAATGTATATTTCTCCCTGACCCTTGAACACAAATCCTTAAGTATTTCAAACCTTGATAAAAAGACTTACCCAAAAACACACGTTTTCATAAAATATACCAGAAAATAAAAGGACCAACTGTTTATTTTATCAAGTACGGAAATTGAATAATGGTTGATTATTCTGAATAAATCATATCCAAAAGATATACTCCAATTGTATCATTTCTCTGATATTCATTATCAGATAAAATCTTTTGAAACTCCAGATTAATATCTCCTTCTTCACAATATTTGTATTGTACTTCAGGAATGTACACTCCTGAACGATCCAATATTCCTAATGACAATGCAAGACAAAACTTTATTTCCTTTTTGTTTTTATCCCAAATTACTTTTGAGATATAAAAATTTTGATCACTTATTTCTATATTTACATCAACAGTATTTGCAGAAAATGTAAATGCATTCACCACGCCATTTTTCCAAATTTGAATACGCAACAAGTTTTCACTCAGAAATTCAATTGATTCCACATATGTACCAAATTCAAGACTTCTGATATAGCCATACAAATCTGCAGCGACTTCACTTCTAAACTGTACAAGGTTACCTGCTCTTGGATTTATTTCAATAAGAGACTCATTTTCTCTCATGAGATAGGCTTTCTCATTAATCACAACTGAATGATCAAAATCGAATTTTTTAGGATACTGAACTTGATTGTCATCATCATTACAAGAAAAAAGGAAGCTTGAGCAAATTAATAAAATAAACAGAGATGTTTTCATAATTAATTATTTAGGAGTTAAGAATGAGCCTGCCTCTATGCAGGGATTTAATATTTTAATTAGCCTAAAGTTTAATAAATCGTTTCATATCATAATTGCCAATACCATCTATTAACCTAATAAAATAAATACCAGAATTCAATTTCGATGTATTCATTAATATATGATCGCTTAATTGATTATTTAGAACGCTGATTAGCTTTCCAGTTAGGTCATAAACTTCTAGATAACATTTTTCACTACCTACATATTCGAATTCAATAACTAATCGCTCATTGACTGGATTTGGAGTTAGACTCAGTATGGATATTTTGCTATGTGCTTCAACTTCCTTTTGCTGAGTTCTCAATTCAGCATTCGGGATGGTAGTATTAAAATTGATATAACTAATAAATGCTGAGTTATCTACATTGCTTGCTTTTATTAAGTCCAAATCTCCAATGGATCTAACAGCGCTTGAACCTTTGATTTCGCCTCCGATATACAATACATTCTCCTCTGTAAAATATAAGTCCTTTAGTACTTCATCATCACTATTTGAACCAAAACGCTGATTATAATTCAGATTGCCGGCGAAATCATAGTTTAGAATCACAATGTCGTTTCCGATGCTATTTTGAAAAACAGGATCTGTCTTGAATAACATACATGTATTCCTCACATTCAAACCAAGCGCGATGCCATGTCCAGTCATATACTCCATACTTATACTTTGAATATCAATTCCAACTTGATCAAAATTCCTATACCATTCTAGTTCATTTTCTATCCATTTCATTAGGATGATTTGTTCTTGAACTGGCAAGTTGATTATTTGGTCTTCAATCTCAATATTGCCTTTGGCCACTCCCAGAATGTATTTCTCTAATCCATCTGCAGATTCTTGAAATTCAATAATATTAATACTTTCTGGAATTTCTGCGAAAGAATTAATATCAATTGCCCCATTGCTATTTACTTTCATCAAAATCGTATTCATATTTTCATCCATTTCAAGTTCGCTACCGTTAAATAAAATAGCATGCTGATTGGATTTTCTTTTAAAGAGATAGCTATTCGTATTTTTGTTGTTGCTATTCAGTAAATTGACGCCAGTAAGAATAGATATTTCGGTTACATTCTCTATGTCATTTCTATATAAAATAAAAATTGAATTAGTATTTGAATTGCTAAGCACATCTGTGTCAAAGTATAGCTGACCATTAAACTCCCCTATTGCAGTAAATCCATTTTCAAAAGCATAAAATGAAATAAATTCCAATTCATTGCTGCTGGTAATCGAATTAAAATCGATTGCATTATAATTTCCTGAATAAATTTCAAAAGAATTGGGTGAATTGCCCTTAGTAATTAAATTGATTTTATCAAGTTTTGCATTTTTATGTACAAACAAGGCACCATCAAATTCTTCCAATTTGTGATAAAGTTCTCCAGGCTCATATTTCTGATAATAACTACTACCAAAATCATCTTCGTAAATTCCATTTATTGTTGTAAACCCTTCGGGCTGATAAAAAGAAGAAAAATTTGTAAAATGGGTATTGCCATTTTGAAATGGTAGAATTTGAATTGCCTTTGGTTCCTCGTTAGCTTTTAAAGCCAGAGTACATTTCCTTGGTAAAATTTTCGGTTCCAAACAAATACCATTTTTTGCTATTATTTCCGGATCATTACATTCACAAAAAACAATATCATTCCCTTCAAAGTAATGTGGATCGCAGGTAGAACTAACTAACCAGTTACCAAAATTAATTGGAGGATGGAAGTCTTCACATTCAAAATCATTTATGTTGGTTTTTACTATTGAAAAATCTTCAAGACAAAAAGTAATCCATGCACAATAGCGCTCTCTCCTGTTTCTGTAACTGTCTACTAATTTAGCCATTTCAGATTCATAGAATTTATTGCCATCTTCCAGTACGAATTTGGGCCAGCATTCCAAAACATCGGTAAAGTTTAAGGTCATTGGTGTACAATCCGTTGCTTTAGGCTTCCCCCCTGCTCCTTCATAATTCCGGTCATTTCTATAAAATGGTAAAAAGTCTTCTGGTATAAAACCTTCACCGCAGATATAGTAATCCTGATTAATCAATCCAAAGAATGACCTGCATTTTACTTTATAGCAATCTCCGTTTTTCTCAATTCCTCGAAACCTTCCCCCAAGTTCACCACGCGCTGTTGCTACAATACAGAATGGATCTTCCTGACAAATCCAGACATGATCACAAAAGTTTCCACTAAGCGAAGAAGCATCTAAACCCAAACGCTGTGCATACATAATCAACTCTAATCTTCTCATATGCACTTTTTGACCAGGAATAGTTTTAATTATATCCGGATGTCCGGCACATCTTACTTCAGTGCTTGCGCATTCTTTAAAAATAAATTTTTTACAATTACCTCCAACCTGTTTTAGATCTGCTCCTGTTCTTTTGCCATCGACAATTCTATTGTCTTTACAAACCAAATCGTAAATACAAGATGCCAATCCGTTATTCTCTTCGTATCTTTTAAACTCCTCTTGAAGTTCGTCCTCTCCTAATTCAAATTTAATTTCGAAAAAGCAATCTCCAATCCGGACATTCAAATGATACTCTTTATTTCCTGCTAACTCCTTTAGAGTAAAAATTATAGGATTGGAAAAATCATTGTAGATTTTATACAAAGGAGTACAATCATCACAGGGTCTATAATCATAACTCACATTAACACGTTCGTTATTTGGATTATTAATTTTAATGGTCATTTCACCATCCCAGAATCCTTTGCAAGGTTTAACTGGATTTAATAATTCAATCGGATTTGTATTGATATCACTAACCGCTGTGCAACCAAATTTATCAGTTACAGTTACTTTGTAGATGACACCAATTGGAACTTCAATTAAATCTTTGGTATTTCCGCCATTTGACCAATTGAAGGAATACGGCGGATTTCCGCCAGTAGATGTTGAATAAACATTTACATTATACGGGCAGCGATACTCCATTTTTAGATTTACACTGATGACAGTCGATAAATCAAAGCACTGTGTAATTGTATTAAAACAATCGTCAGTCACTGTTACACAATATTTCTTCGCCTCCAGATGAGTAGTTTTGGGTCTATAGTCTCCATGGGTCCAATTGTATAGGTAAGGCTTGTTTCCTCCG
>JAYVIT010000347.1:0-2090 GCA_043769965.1 Saprospiraceae bacterium | reverse complement strand
TGGGATTTTGATTATATCGGCATTCTTTCTTTTCCCATATATCGTACCTACGGCACTCATTCCATCAAGTGTTTGGTAACACCCCTTTTACATTAATTTAATGATAAGATAATGATACATATACAGTTGCTCCTTTGGCCAATATCTAACTTTGCTATTTGAAAGTTCAAATGCAAACAACGCAAATACACACAATGAGCCTGATAGTCGATAGCGTGCGACATACAGTCACCATAGATCAAACACAAATTAAAAATCTAACCAGAAGAGAATTCCAAATTCTTTGGTATTTGTGTCAGGATCCTGGCAGAGTCTATACCCGTGAGCAAATATTTCACCATGTTTGGGGAAAAACAGTCAAAACTCATGACCGGACAGTAGATGTGCATATCGTACAGTTGAGAAGAAAAATTGATAAATCTTTGATCAAGTCCATTAAAGGAGTTGGTTATAAAATCAATCTGGAAAAAGAGGATGTGCAACTCGTTCAATAATCCAAAATCAAAAATAATTCTATAGTAATGCATGAAAGTATTTTCGAGTTGTATTCGAAAATAGGTTCTACTCTAAATGATGTGACTGAATTTAATAAATTCAATTAGGTCATGTTAAAAGTTGGGGAGTAAATAGAAACAGTGCCATCAGCACGAAATATTGGTAAACTAAAATCCATCCATATACTAGAAATCCCGTAGGGATGAAATATTACATCCCTACGGGATTTTGATTGATTGTATGTCTTTATCTTTTACTGATATTCCATCGCTACGCGATTTTTATTAATCTTGTAGTCAATTGAAATCAGAGTAATTGTATAAGCTTCATTAGATTTTACACCTATGATTTTGGCCAAGAGCATCACAACATACGGTTTAATCAATATTATGTCTACAACCTGTTTAAGTTGCAGCCATCCACTCAAGTGAAATTTTATACGAATAGCAGACAAAAGACATCGCATTAATTTATTAGTTTTACAATATGGATGATCAGGAACAAAAACGTGTCCGCCGTATACGATATAAAGGCACGCACCCCAAATCCTTTAAACAAAAATACAAAGAACTGCAACCCAATCAGTATGCAGATGATATTGTCAAAGTATTGGATCAAGGGCGAACGCCTGCAGGAATGCATCGCTCCATTTGTGTTGACGAGATCTTAGAATTCCTTAAAATAATTCCAGGACAAATTGGATTGGATGCTACAATGGGATACGGAGGTCATAGTGTGGAAATGATTAAATGTTTACTTCCAGGAGGTCACCTGTATGCGATTGATGTGGATCCTATTGAATTACCAAAAACAAAAGAACGCCTTACAGCTTTAGGCTATGGACCTGAAGTTGTAATTATTAAGAAAATGAATTTTTCAGAAATTGATCAAATTGCATTTGAAGCAGGGCCCTTGAATTTTGTATTGGCAGATTTGGGAGTTTCCTCTATGCAGTTAGATAATCCGGAAAGAGGATTTTCATATAAGCTTGATGGTCCTTTAGACTTAAGACTCAATCCGAAGACTGGAAAATCAGCGGCAACTTTATTAAAAAGTATTTCTCAACAAAGTTTGGAAGAGCTATTAAAAATAAATGCTGACGAACCACATTCGGTACAAATTTCAAAAGCAATCCTATCCAAATTTGCAAAAGGAATAGTAATAGAAACTACAACTCAATTGCAAACAATCATCAAAGAAGCATTGGAATTTATTCCTTCTGCAAATCGCAAAGATGAAATTAAAAAATCCTGTCAACGATGCTTTCAGGCTTTGCGAATTGCAGTGAATGATGAATTTGGTTCTTTGGAAAAATTTTTAGAGAAACTTCCAGATGCACTTTCTGACGGTGGACGAGTAGCGATACTCTCATTTCATTCAGGAGAAGACCGTCGTGTTAAAAAATCTTTTCAAAACTTATTTCGCGAAGGAATATATAGTGAGATAGCAGCAGACCCGATTCGGCCATCAATCCAGGAATGCAATACCAATCCACGTGCGAAATCTGCTAAGCTTCGGTGGGCGGTAAAAAAATAGGGAGTAGGCTGTAGGCTGTAGGCTGTAGGCTGTAGGCCGTAGGAATAAAAGAAATTTGA
>JAYVIT010000346.1:0-8570 GCA_043769965.1 Saprospiraceae bacterium | reverse complement strand
TTAGCTATTGATAATCAAGAAGTGGATAAGGAAATTCAAGAATGGTTAAAAGAAAAATAATTTGGGCACAAGAAGTCGATCACGGATCCACATCAATCTGAATCCTCAAACTCGAAAACGGCCGCTGACTTTTTAATTCTTGCGACATTCTCATAATATCCATCTTCACCTTTGTTAGTATATCTGCTTCTTTTTCAATCTTAATCAAAATTTCTTTGATGTATGATCCCTTGATTCTCGATACATGGGGCTCGGCAGGTCCTAGAATTCTTTTGCCATAGATTTTTTTTAATTCATCTGAAAATTTCTTCATGCCGTCATCTAAAATATTTATTTTCAAATGCAGCATTTGGATTTTTATCAATCGCACATAAGGTGGATAGTTGAATTTTTTCCGTTCAAATAATTCGCGTTGGTAAAAACTTTCATGATCGTGTTTAATCACATCGAGAATTACAGGATGAATGATATTATATCCTTGTATCAAAACTTTTCCTTTGTCTTTTCTGCGACCTGCTCTGCCGCTGACCTGAGTAAACAATTGAAATGCCCTTTCCTGCGATCTGAAATCCGGATAAAATAAAATCTGATCTGCCTGCATCACTCCAACCAATCCAACATGTTCGAAGTCGAGACCTTTGGTTACCATCTGCGTACCAACTAATATATCTATTTCTTTGTCCTGAAAATCCTCGATGATTCGTTGTTGCATTTTTCTGCTGCGTGCTACATCAAGGTCGAGTCTGTGAATTTTATTCTCTGGAAAGAAGGCCTGTAATTCTTCTTCAATTTTTTCCGTGCCAAATCCAAGTTCCTTCAATGTGAATTGCCCGCAATTCGGACATCGTTCCGGAATAGGTCGATGATTACCGCAGATATGACATTTTAATTTTAGTTGATGTTTGTGCAGGGTCATCCTGATGTCGCATCGATCGCAAGTGGCTTCCCAATTGCAATTGCTGCATTGCAACAAGGGACTATAACCTCTTCGGTTTCTAAAAATGATTACCTGTTTTTGCTGATCCAATTGCAATTGAATTTCATCAAGCATCTGTTGTGTAAAAAATCCTTTTAATTTTCCAAACTGCTGTGCTTCCTTCATAGAGATGGTTTCAATCTCTGGCAATTCACTATCGCCGAATCTGGAAGTAAGCACACTGCTTCCGTATTTATTTTGTTGGGCGTTGTAGTATGATTCGATGGAAGGTGTGGCTGTTCCTAATAAAACTTTTGCTTTAAATGATTTGGACATGACAATTGCTGAATCTCGTGCATTGTATCTTGGTGCCGGATCTGTTTGTTTGTAGGAAGCGTCATGTTCTTCATCAACTAATATTAATCCAAGATTATAAAATGGAAGAAACAAAGCTGAACGGGCACCTATAAATACTCTATTTAGTTTTAAAGCTGCATTCCATACTGCTTCTTTGGATTTCATGCTGAGTTCGGAATGGTATTCCAATAAATCATCACCAAGATATTGTTTAATACGCATGACCAATTGCGAAGTCAAAGCAATTTCTGGGACGAGATACAATACTTGTTTGCCTGCTAATAAAGTTTCCTGTATAATCTTTAAATAAATCATTGTCTTGCCACTTCCGGTTATGCCATGCAACAATACCGTTTGTTGCTTTGCCAATGACTCTTTGATTTGTAAATAACAATTTTCCTGTTCGGCATTTAATTGTACGGATACCAATTCATTTGTGATATCAGGATATTCGTACTTATCCAAATTCAGTTCTTCATAAATTTCCTTTTTAAGAAGTGCATCGGTAACAGGTGTTTCCGTTTTACTCAATTTCTGTAATTCTTTCTTTTTGATCCAGCCATAATCTTTTTTTAATTGCAAATAGAGAAGTAGTGATCGCGTTTGTTTTTCTGATCGTTGGACAAGTTCGAGTACATTGTTAAATGAGTCTTTGTTTGTTTGTAAATGATGATGTAGTCGAATCCATTGTGTACTTGGAGTTGTAGATCGCTCTTCAAGTCTTTCTTTGCTGGTGATCCATTTATACTCTATCATTTTTTTGATGAGTTTCAACACGGATTTTCGCTGCAAGATATTCTGAACTTCGAATACAGTTATTTCTTTTCTGATATCCAATGCTTCGAGAATCAAGTATTCATCATCACTTAAGCCTTCCGGAAATTGGCCCATATCCAATAAACCAATGAGGTTAGTTTCGCTGGCTAATTTATAAGTGGATGGTAAAGCTGCAGCCATCACTTCTCCAAGATGACAGAGATAATATTGACTCATCCATTCCCAAAATTCAAGTTGTTTTAAATGAATGATTGGTTTTTCATCGATAATCGCAAGTATGGGTTTTGGTTTGTCCCAATGTGTTGAATCATGAATCGCTCTTACTAATGCAGCATAATGTTTTCGTTTTCCAAATTCAACTTCAACTCGTATACCGATTTGAATCTGATCTTGAAATTCTTCTGGAACTTCATACGTAAATGTACCTGCTAAGGCAAGAGGTAAAATAACTTCGACATATTTGTTGGATTGATTTGAATTCATGGTGTTCTTTATACCTTAAAATAAAAGGTCATTGAGAATTTCATCTTAATTATTTTGCAAATATATCAAACTTGGTTAGGATGGACGAATAGGCTGTCCCGAAGGCCCGCCTGACCGGACGGGCAGGAATCCCTATGCGATTGGCACTAGGGAAGATGCAATTGGCAATTGGTAAATAAATATAAGCCAATTGATTATTTGCAATTCCTAATTCTTTCACTCCCAACAGAATTGATGGGACGTGATCTCCTCCATCTAGCGGGATCCGACATTCTTTAATTCTTCACCTTAAAGTCTTTTTTTCTATATTTGTAGGCTTTGTAAAAGCCTCGTCACCAATCTGTAATGATCAATCGGTTTATACTTCTTTGGAGTCTATTCCTTTTCGCCTCTACGTCGAATGGACAGATGATGGTGGAAGACTGTGCCAATAGTCTCGATGATGATGCTGATGGCTTGATCGATCTCAATGATCCGGATTGTAAATGCAAAGGAATAAAAGATAGTTTTTTCGTTCTGTCTTCTTTAATTCCCAATCCTTCTTTTGAAGACTATATACTTTGTCCTACCGGGTTGATGCAATTGGATTCACTGCATTGTAAGTATTGGAGGCAAGCTTCTGCGGCCACTTCTGATTATTATAATACCTGTGGATTCAAAGAAGATCCCTTTCAACGTGGCTTCCCGCCTCAGCCTTTACCTGCTGGTAATGGGTATGTCGGTTTTCTGGATCTCAAAGATTATCCCGGTCAGCCGAATAAGACGTATAAAGAATATGTTGGAGCTTGTCTTACAAGTCCAATGTATCCTGGTAAAGAATACACACTGACATTTTGGATTGGCTTTGGCAGGCCAGGTGGGGTTTGGGGTCCAAGAGCCATAACTTCATTAGGTATTTTTGGAACTTCAAAATGCAGCAATTTACCATTTGGTCCACCAGGCACCGGATGGCTTTGTCCGACTGCCTATTCGGGATGGTTTCTTTTGACAAGCGTGACTGCAAGCGGCACTAACAAATGGGTAAAAGTCAAGGTAAAAATTCGTCCAACCAGGACCATTGAATCCATAGTAATAGGTCCATCTTGTACACGGGCAGATGGGTATTATTATTTTTGGTGTGATGATTTGGTACTTGAAGAAACTGCCAAATTTGATTCCATATACCTGGGTATCCAGGGTAATCCTTGTGTGGATTCTATTCAGTTGTCTTCACCGCCAACAAAAATTACTAAGATTACATATCAATGGTATTACAATGGTGTTGCAATTCCTGGTGCCACTTCTCAAAACTATCAGATCCCAAAAGATCAACAGGGTAAATATGTTTTGAAAGCAATTGATGGGGCAGATTGTGAACTGAGCAATACCTATAATTATAATATCGATAGCTTGTCAAGTGATATCACACAGCAGATTTGCAATGGAGAGATTTTCAATATTGGGAGTAATGAATTTACTAAGCAGGGTTTTTATAGAGTGGTAATTCCTTCTGCAAATGGTTGTGATAGTATCGTTCATCTCGATTTAAAAGTAAATACTCCCGGACAAGGTCTCATAGATACTGTCATTTGTGAAAATGAATTTCTTGATATAGATGGGGTAGTGTATGACTCAACAGGACAATTTCAGATCTATACCAGCACGACCGATGGCTGCGATAGTTTGACTATATTAAATTTAAAAGTGACGAAGACAGTCAGGAATGAATTGTATGTTTTTATTTGTGAAGGGCAAGAGTATATTATTGATCAGGATACTTTGACAATGCCGGGAGATTATCCATATCAATATGTTTCTGCTAAAAATTGTGATAGCATTATGACCATTCATCTTTTTGTGAATAAAAATGTATCACAGATCATCGATACAGTTATTTGTGAAGGGCAGATTATTCAGGCAGGAAATTTGACATTGGATAAGTCAGGTATATATTTTATGAATCTGCTTAAAACGGATGGTTGTGATAGTGCTTTGACATTGAACCTGAAAGTCAATCCAACTTATTTCCGATCTATCGACACTAGTTTCTGTAATGGAAATCAAATGAGCATTGGTTCGCAGGTTTTTGACAAGTCTGGTATTTACTATTTGACTTTACCAACAACTGAATCATGCGACAGTAATTTCGAAATTAAATTGAATGTATTGCCAACGCATCAAATGTTTTTTAATAATTCTATTTGTGAAGGACAGAGTTTAAATTTTGCAGGAAATAGTTTTAGTAAAGCAGGAGTTTATGATATTGTCATAAACAATCAATTTGGTTGTGATAGCATTCTCACTTTAAATTTAATTGTAAATCCGGTATATGATCAGTTTCTAGACACTGCTATTTGCGATAATAAAATAATAAGAATTGGAACCATAGATTATTCAAAAGCCGGAAATTATATCCAAAATTATTCCAGCATCAATCTATGTGATAGCATATTGCATATTAATCTAAGAAGTAAAAAATCATTTCAACAACTCGTGGACACTTCAATCTGTCAGGGATATTCATTGCAAATAGGAAGCCAGAATTTTGACAAGTCGGGTTTATTTCAAATCGGATTAAAGACTGCAGAAGGATGTGACAGCTCCATCACACTTAACTTAAATGTAAAACCTAATTATACTTCGCGTGTGGATACAGTAATTTGCTTTGACCAACAAATAGTCATGGGAGGTAAAATCTATACGGATGCAACTAATTTTAACTTGCAATACATTTCAACAAATGGTTGTGATAGCAGTGTTTCTGTAAATATTAAGAAAACTAAAGTTCCGGACATTCAAATTGAAAAACTAGACTTACAATGTTTTGGTGATGTCAACGGGTGGATTAAAACAATCCTCAATGGAAGTGATGGTCCATATGTATATAGTTGGAGCAATGGACAAACAAATCCGGATATCAATCAATTGGCTGCCGGAAATTATTTATTATCCGTTAGAGATAATCAAGATTGTTTGATTGAAAAACAAGTGATCATTTCATCTCCATCCGAATTAATATTTGAAGTGGATAAAAAAGATGCCAACTGCTTAGATCCGGATAAAGGATGCATTTTTATAACTGCTATTAGTGGCGGCACCCCTCCTTACAAATATTTTATGGATGGTAGACCAGTATCATTTCAAAATCTATTCGAATCTGCAAGAGTTGGAGCTCATGATTTAATCATGCGCGATTCAAATGGCTGTGAAGTAAAATATAAGTTGGATATAGAAGAAGCATTTCGAGGTTATATAAATATGCAGCCTGATTCACTTTCTGTCATATTAGGAGATTCTGTTTGGTTGGAAGTTAAGTTGAATGATATTGATTCTATTGCCAGTATTGTTTGGATAGGTCCCGGTGAAATGAGTTGCAAGAATTGTTTGCGTACATCTGCATTTATCACTTCTTCCAGTGGTAATTTCAAAGTGACCATTACAGATAATAATGGATGCATTTATGTCGAAACCATTTATGTGAAAAGCAAACAAGTTTTTAATGTACCTAATGTATTTTCTCCAAATGGAGATTACGTCAATGACTATTTTAATCTGATCACTGACCGCAGTATTGAAAACATTGATGAACTACACATCTACGATCGCTGGGGAAATCAACTCTATGAAGTTCGGAACTTTCCACCGAATGGAATTGATGGTGCCTGGGATGGAACTGTAGGTGGTCTAAAAGCTTTGCCCGGTGTCTACGTGTATTTGTTTTTATTCAAAGACAAAACGGGAGCTAGTCATAAGTTGAGTGGGGATCTGACTTTGATTAGGTAAATGGTTGAATTGCTAAATTGCTAAATTGTTTAATTGTTGTAGTAGATTGTATAAGATCAGTGTAAACCTGTTTAATCAGTATCGTCTGTGTGCCATTTATTATCACCGAAGTAGGATCGCAATAATAGGTTACTGTTACCGAATCAAACTTACATCCCCATAAAGTATCTTATCTCCAGCACCTGGTATGTTCAATCGAATGTAATATACAAAAACTCCGGGATTCAATTTTTCTTTATTAGTTGTGCTTCCATCCCAGCCTTGATGTTCGACCATTGCCCTGTTGGATTCATAGTATACTAAATTTCCCCAACGATCATAGATTGCAAAATCTGAAATGATAAGATTCTGGTTTTTACTGATGACTTTAAAAATATCATTCACATTATCGCCATTTGGAGAAAATGCATTCGGAACAAAAGCATTGTCATCAATTTCTAATCGAATAGTAATTTGTGCTGTAGTGCTGCATCCGTTTTCATCTGTTATTGTAACCAAATAAGTTGTCGTTTCAGTTGGATTTGCAATTGGATTCAAACAATCCGTACAACTTAATCCAGATGAAGGAGACCAATTGATTGAACTTGTTGTAAATGATGGAATGATATTGAGTTGTTGACTTTGGCCAGGTGCCAGAAAAATTTCCTGGATATAGTTAAGATCTAAATCCGAAAACTGTAAATCAATAGTAACAACTGAATCGCAACCATTGGAAGATGAAAATTGCTCTGTACCTTTTGAATTTTGAATATTGTATGTTTTGCCATTGATGATTATGGATTCATCAGGGCAAAGTGTATCTATAAAATTGGATTGTTTATTTGGAATGAATGTAACATTGATATTGAGTATGCTATCACATCCATTATTGGCCTGAGCCTTCAAAGTATCAATGCCGAATGGATTACTCTTATCATAGTTTTCTCCGCGAATTGTGATGGTTTCATTTTCACAGGCAGTAGGAGAGTGTAATCCTATTGGAATAGATTTTAATTGAATTTGTATATTGACAATACTATCACATCCGCCAATAGCTTGTCCAGTCAATGTATCTATGTTACTTAGTTTATTTTTGTCGTAGAGTTTTCCGTTGATCAATAAATTTTCATTTTCGCATATTGTTGCAGAGTAATTTTGACTAACAGATGTTCTAAAATTCAAACTAACATTTACAGTGCTATCACAACCAAGTACAGAAGCAGATTTTAAAGTTTCCTGACCGCTTGGTTTGTTTTTATTGTAAGTAGTTCCATTAATCAACACAGATTGATTTTCACATAGCGTTTGGTTGAAGATTCCAATGGCATCCGGATAGAATTGAATTTGAATATCTCGGATACTGTCACAGCCATTTTTTGCTAAGCCTTTCAACGTGTCAATTAATATTGAATTGTTTTTGCTAAATGTAGTATTGCCAAAAACCAAAGAGTCAGTACTGCAAATTTGATTTCGGTAGGTAAATGTCGAAAGAGATAAAAACTGAATGCTTATGTTGATAATGCTATCACAACCATTTGCGTTTTTTAAAGTGTCAACTCCACTGCTATTATTTTCATCGTAAACTATACCATTGATAACAGTCTGTTGTCCACTACAAATGCTTTTTGAAAAACTTGATCTGGAATTTGTTAAAAATTGCAGATCGATGTTGATTGTACTGTCGCAGCCATATTCATTTGCATTATTCAATATTTCCTTTCCTGTAGGATTATTAATGTCATATCTTGTATTGTTGACAATTATATATTCATCTTCACAAAAGGTTTGATTAATAGAGCTTTCTGTTGTAAGAGAAAAAAGTACTACTACTCTATAAAAGCTATCACATCCATTTGTTGCTGGGGTGTCAAATTTTTCAATCCCAAAGAAATTATTCAATCCATAATATTTCGTACCAATAAAAACAGTGTCTCCAACACATAAGGGCACATGAAGTGTTTTGCCAAAAATAGGTGGAGAAATAATAATGAAAAAGGTTTCCTCGTCACTGCAATATCCTTGTTCATTGCCATAGATATAAATTCGTTGATTAGTATTTATGGAATCTCCAGGATTGTATTTAATTCCGCCACCATTCGGCAAGGTATAATATGAAGTTCTGCCAATAATATTTTTTCCAGTAATAGGAGGTAGGATATAATATTCACATCCTATTTGGCCTGCGATTTTATCAATTTCAATAACGGATTTAACCACAATAGTTATATATGCCTCATCTCTAGGACAAGTAATGTCATCGCCTATTGCATATTTTAATACAAATGTTCCAGGTCCG
>JAYVIT010000345.1:0-3785 GCA_043769965.1 Saprospiraceae bacterium | reverse complement strand
AGAAAGGGTGGCATCGGGGAGCTTGCTTTCTATTTTATAGGACATTGGAATTCATTTAGGATTTAGGAATTGGGATTGATTTGTACTTCTAAAATCATCATTCGTTAATCATTATTCGAAATTCATATCAAATTGGGCAATAATTCCATTATTAAATGTGAATAATGAACACCGATTAACGAATGATGATTTTAGAAGTAAGTTAAAAAGGTCAGACCAACTCTATTTAGCATACTTCTTATAAAGCCTGTCTATCTCACCAGCCAAACGATGATCTTTATCAGTTATGGTATCGCCTTCATCATGTGTGGTCAATGTAATTTCAACAATATTCCATGAATTTTTCCAAACGGGATGATGATTTAGTTTCTCTGCCTGAAAAGCAACTTCGGTCATAAATGCAAAGGCTTCACCAAAATCCCTGCATTCAAAACGGGCTTCCAATTTGTTGTCAATTTCTTTCCACATAATCTTGATTTTAATTGATTGTTCATTTACTTAAATTCAAAATTGAATTTAGTTATTTGTTTGATTGAAGTATGTAATAATTTAATTGCGGATAACACATCATCTTCATGCACCATTTCTATTACCTGATGAATATGCCTTGTTGGAATGGAAATGGCTCCGGCAATAACTCCATTTCCTGACATTTGCACTGAGGCTGTATCTGTGCCACCGCCAACCAATAATTCGGGTTGCCAGCTAATGTTTGCTTTTTCTGCGCATTCTTTGAGCAAAACAATCATTCTCGAATCAGGAATCACACTGCTATCATATAATTTAATGGCAACTCCACTACCGAGTTTTGTAATCATTTCATGTGGTTGTGCGCCAGGCACATCAAATGCAATTGTGGTGTCAATGTTTATCGCAAAATCAGGCGCAATGCGATGCGCTGCAGCGCGCGCACCACGCAAACCAATTTCTTCCTGAACTGTAAATACTGCATAGATATCCAATTCTGGTTTTGTTTCTGCAAATGATTTCATCACTTCAAGCAAGACATAAACAGAAATGCGGTTGTCAAGTGATTTAGAATTGATGCATTTACCCATGCGAATGAGTTCGCGTTCACGGGTGATAGGATCGCCAATAGATACTAGTTTTTCCAATTCATCTTTGGGTAAGCCTGTATCAATAAAATAATCTTTGACTTGTTGGACTTTATTTCGTTCATCTGCATTCATCAGATGAATGGGTTTGGACCCCATTACTCCAATGACTTCCTTTTTGCCGTGAATGATGACGCGTTGTGCAGTTAGTGTTTTTGCATCAAAACCTCCCAATGGAAGAAATCTTATAAAACCATCATCATCGATATGCTGGACTATGAATGCAATTTCATCCATATGAGCAGTCAACATCAGTTTTGTAGAATGTTCCCCTTTTTTGTAAGCAATCAGGTTTCCCATGGCATCAATTTGAATATCATCAGCACAAGTCCTGAGTTCATTCATCAAAAGACTGCGAATGGGTTGTTCAAAACCAGGCGCACCGGGCGTTAAGCAGATCTTTTTCAACAATTCTATATTCACCATATATATCCTCCGAGAGCGCTAATTTAGAACATACGGATCATAACAATAAATATGGCTTTTACTACTATGTATTAAGCTGATTTTTATGACCTTTGTTGAGTGACAAGTTTGCGATCCCTGGCGAAGGAAACAATGATATACGGACTCAGCTACTCTTTGGGTCGTCTGGTTAATTTTTTATTGATCACAGTTTACCTGACAAGAGTATTTGCCGATCAAAAGGAATATTTTTCAATTTATACAGAGATTTATTTCTTTATAGCACTTTTTTTAGGCATGTTGACTTTGAGAATGGAAACTACTTTTTTCCGGTTTGTGTCAGATGAAAAATTCAAAAACAACATTTATCCTTTAGCTGGTCAAATGGTTTTTATTGCTTCTGCAATTTTTATCATTCTCGTTTTTCTGTGTATTGTTCCAATTGAAAATTTTCTTCAATACCCGCAACTTCGTTCCGCAATTTATTATTCTGCCTGGATTATTGTGATTGATGTGATTTGCTCATTGCCATTTTCAAAATTGCGATTTAAAAAACAAGCACTTAAATATGCCTGGATAAAATCATCTGGATTGGTTCTGAATATCATATTGGTTATCGCATTTTTGAATTATTCAAATGGTGATGCAAGTGAAAAGCTGACTTTGGTCATCCTGGCCAATCTGATTTCTAGTGCATTAGTTCTGATTTTATTATTCGAGGAAATCAAAGAATCTTTTGTAAAGGCGGATTGGAGTATTGCCAGACGAATTTTAGATTATTCATTTCCGCTTATCATAGTTACGATTTCATTTATTTTTATTCAGTACGGAGGAACAAGTATTTTGAAATATTTTTTACCGGGCTCAATACTGGAAAACCTTGATCAAAGCAGCCAATACAATGCTGCATTCAGACTTGCAGTCATCATGAATTTGTTTGTTACCGCGTTTAATTATGCAGCAGAACCATTTTTCTTCCGGCATGTTAGCCAGGAAAATTCGAGGCAAGTATTTGCAAGAGTCTCGTTGTTTTATATTCTTAGCTGTAGTGTGATTTATCTTTCGACATCCTTATTTATTGATGATGTTGCAATATTGATTGCTAAAAATTACAGAGGAGAACTTTATTTGGTAAAAATTTTATTATTAGCTAACATATTTACCGGATTGTATGCAAACATTTCCAGTTGGTATAAATTGTCAGATAGAAATTATTTGATGGCTGGAATCAGCATTTCCGGATTAGTGATAATGATCACATTAAATATTTTCCTGGTTCCAGTAATTGGGAATAGCGCAGCTGCATATGCAAATCTCATTAGTTATTTTTTCATCTGCGCAGTTTCCTATTATCAAGGGCAAAAACATTTTCCGATTCCATATCCCGTTTTTAAAATGACTGCTTATCTTGGCTTTTGTATTTTGATGGTTTGGCTATTGCCAATGCTTTATACTAATTATGGTTTTGGTTTTTGGGCACAACATATAATGTCATTTTTAATCGTGGTTTTCTTTTGCGTATTTGTTTACATTAATGAGATAATAGGTTGGTTCAAGCGGGACGCTTGAACCTTTTCGGACCAAGGTTGGTTTAAGTCCCTCTTAACCCTCTGCTACAAAACTTTGTTAAAGCCTTTCTAACGCAGGCAGGCAAAGCGTTTGGGCATTATTGGTGAATGTCCAAGTACAAAACTAATTAATTCAAAACCTTATTCGCTTTATCACTTGCGAGCTGTATCATGTTTTCGGAATAACCTGGTCTGCGACTGGATACATCCATTTTAATCCTCGATGTTGCAATAATTCGTTGTTTAGGACTGAATAAAAAGATTTGTGGTTGTTCTTCGTATAAAATTTCCTGGAATTTTAAATATGCAGAATTTCGTTCAGATTCAGATGTTGTAGTACGAATGACTTGAATTAATGAATCAGTTTCAGGAGTTGCAAAACCGCAACGGTTGGAACCACCAGGTTTAGTATTGTTGCTGTGCCAGCTTTGATAGGGATCATAAAGAGCCGGAGATTGAGATTGAAGAAATAGTGCTATATCAAAATTGAATTCATTCAAATCTTTTAACAGGAGAGAAAAATCTTTGATTTCGGGTTTGATTTCAATACCGATTTTTTTTGCTTCTTCTTGAAAAAGCAGAGCGAGTTTTTTACCTGTTTCAGATGATACCATTAAACTAAAAGATAATTTAATGGATTTTCCATTTATTGTTTTATCAAGAATTCCATCTTTATTATTGTCTTTCCATCCTGCTG
>JAYVIT010000344.1:0-6592 GCA_043769965.1 Saprospiraceae bacterium | reverse complement strand
TGTCTTACAGTCCAAAATCTATTCGAATTTTAAATATTACAGCTACCTGTTTAAGTGTTGTCATTCTATTGGTAGTTGTTTTTATGAGAAAAATA
Source organism: Saprospiraceae bacterium (assembly GCA_043769965.1). GTDB lineage: Bacteria > Bacteroidota > Bacteroidia > Chitinophagales > Saprospiraceae > Vicinibacter. The sequence goes on along the minus strand of JAYVIT010000344.1, from coordinate 6,497 downwards.
CATTTTGATTCTACTATCGATTTTAGTTTCTTACCTAAGATATATTCTACCTTGAATGCTATTTGTGCTTTCGTACTTATCGCAGCTTACATTCAAATAAAAAAGGGAAATATTCAAAATCATAAAAAGCTAATGACATCCGCAATGATTATTTCATTGATTTTTTTAATCTGCTATGTCATCTATCATGTAACCTGTGCAGAAGTCAAGTATTGTAAATTTGGCTTCATTAGGTATGTGTATTTCACAATATTAATCAGTCATGTTATTTTATCAGGACTTAGTTTTCCTTTTATCTTGTTTACGTATATTCGTGGATTGACAAATCAGGTGGAAAGACATAAAAAGTTGGCCAAAATTATATTTCCAATATGGTTGTATATTTGTATTAGCGGACCACTTTGTTATGTGTTGTTATATCCATGTATAAGTAAGTTGTAAGATGGTTGAATTGCCTGCATACCGTAGACAGGTTAAATTCCTAAATTGTTAAATTGTTGAATTGCTAAATTGTTAAAAGATAATAAAATCCCAAATCCCAAATCCTCCCAACAATACTGTTGGGACTAAATCCTTAAATTGAGAAATTATCTAATCATTCTAAGTTTATTCATTGCAATAATATTCTTGGTGAATGTGACCACATTTGCTCAATGTCCAATGTGCAAAATGGCTGCGGAAGCAAATATGAAAGATGGTGGAACTGCGGGAAAGGGTCTTAATACAGGTATTTTATATTTGTTGGCAATGCCTTATTTATTGGTGCTGACGCTTGCATTTCTTTGGAAAAGGAATAAGAAAAAATTAGATCAGTAATTTGCGGGAATCTATCTTAGGAATCTTCCTAAAATTTCTTGATTATTTAAAAAAAAAGCCGTAATAATAAATAATACGGCTTTTAAAGAAAGACTGTTTCCTTTTTTAGTTTATTGTATATCTAATGGCAAATGCACCGTTGTCACCTCTGAAACCAGTATAAATATCACTACTTATGAAAAAGGTAGGTATCCAGTCCACGCTTAAATTAATAGGGGAATTGGCAAATTTATAATCTAAGCCAATACAGCCTGAAATTCCAAAATTTGTAGAACCATAATCATTATTAGCATAAAAAACATCATCATAGGACCAAAAAAATACATTTGCGCCTCCACCAACATACCAGTTTAATCCATCGACGCTTGATATTGGCATGTGATGCTGATAATAAGCTCCTACGTTTAAATAATTCCAGTATGAGGTATTGCGATAGCCTGCAACGAACTCAAGAGCAGCTTTTTCAGAAATGAACATCTTATAAGTAACACTTAAAGGGTATCCAAGCCTCAAACCTATTGCAGATTTATAATCTTGCGCTTGAATTGAAATCGTAATTCCAAGGATTGCTAAAATTAAAATATTCCTGATTTTCATATTGATATGTTTATATGTTTAATAATGTGCAAATTTATTAGATTTTATTTAAATAAGGCAATAATTATTGAATTTGCCAATCAATAATAGAAATACCTTTTGATTTTAAATAGTCATTGCTGTTGATAAAATGTTGATTCCCAAAAAATCTACCACCTGCTAAAGGCGAAGGGTGTGGACTTTCGAGAATCAAATGCTTTTTCTCGTCAATCAAAATCTTTTTTGATTTTGCAAAATTGCCCCACAGCATGAATACGACATGTTCCTTCTTTTGTGAAATTAATGATATTATCTGATCAGTAAAAATCTGCCAGCCAATATTTTTATGAGAATTTGGTGATTTGTGTTCAACGGTCAAACTTGCATTTAACAATAAAACGCCCTGCTTGGCCCAATTTGTCAGATCTCCGTGCTCAGGAATTGCATACCCAAATTCCAGTTTTAATTCTTTATAAATATTGAGCAATGAGGGTGGTATAGGGATACCCTTGGGAACAGAAAAACTTAAGCCCATCGCTTCTCCGGGACCATGATATGGATCCTGGCCTAAAATGACTACCTTTATCTTATCAAAAGGTGTTGAATCAAGAGCTTGAAAGATCAATGAGCCAGGTGGATAGATGATTTTTCCTGAGGCCTTTTCAGCTTTGATGAACCCACTTAATTGCATAAAATACTCATTCTCAAATTCTTTGCTCAAGATTTCCTTCCAGGATTCGTGCAATTTTACTTGAATCATGTTAATTTTGGCATGGTCTTTTAACTAATAATGCGAATTTAGCTTGTTTTTCATTCTTTAAATTTTTTGATATGAAACATGTATCTTTTATTCTTTGCCTTTTGATCCTTCAGAGTCTTTCTGCACAACCCAAAAAAGTATGGAGTTTTATATTTGGTGGAAATGGATCTGACGTATGCAATTCCATTGGTTCCTATAATGATACGATGCTTGTTTCCGTAGGAAAAAGTGCTTCGACAAGTCTTGGCGTAAAAGGAGTGGATGATTTTTTGATTTGCCAATTTAAACCCAATGGGGATTTGATAAGACTCAAGACATTTGGTGGGCCTTCAACGGATCGGGCAAATGCATTTACTGTTCTACCAGGAGGTAATATACTTGTTGCCGGTTATACTGGTAATAAGGGCGCTGATGTGGCCAATTTTTATGGTCTTATAGATGGATGGGTATTGGGATATAATCCTACCATGGGTACAAAAATTTGGGAGAAAAATTACGGAGGCACGAATAATGATATCATCAATGATATATTTTTTCTGGAACCTGGAAGAGTTTTTTTAGCAGGTCATACCAAATCAATTGATCGGGATATATTGTCTACCCCAACAAAAGGAGGAAATGATATTTTCATTTCTTCTATTGATGAAAATGGTGTGCTTGTCAAAGCTTTTACATTTGGAGGTACAAAAGATGAATCAGCAAAAAAAATTCTAAGGTCTGATGCCTTTGGTGGTCAGATGTTGTTTTTTGGAGAATCGGAATCCACTGATATGGATTTCAATGGACTGAATAATGGTAAAAAAGATATTTTCATTTTAAAAATTAATCGCAACATCAATAAAGTATTTCTTACAAATGTCGGAGGTCCTGGTGATGATTTGTTTGCTGATGCGATTAATTTGGATGATAATGGAATTATTATTTTCGGTACAGTTAATACGTATGGAGGACAGGTAGATAGTTTGAAAGGCATGAAAGATATTTGGATGACAAAAGTTGATAAGAATGGTATTTTTCAGTGGTCAAAAAATATTGGTGGTAAAAATGATGACACTGCAATAAGGGCTAGATTAAATGCAAACAGAGAAATCGTTTTACTTGCCAATTCAGGTTCTAAAGATCAGGATATTACTGGAAACTATGGAGGATCTGATGTTTTGGTTATAAAACTTGACACCTTAGGCAATATTTTATGGCAAAAAAATTATGGTGGTACCAGCAGTGAAAATGCCGGTGCCTTGTGTACAATTGATGGAAGTATTTATTTCGTTGCCCAGAGTACTAGTGTCAATAATGATTTACCCTCTACGAATATAGCAGCTCCTGATTTTTGGACGGTTAAATTGTTTGAATGTCAAGTGGCCGAAGGTTATTTCGATCCACAGGTCTGCAGGAATGACACTATTCTCATTTTAGGAAATTTATTTTTTATGGGTAAGGATACCGGTACGGTGATTCTCCCAAATGGAAGCAAGAATGGTTGTGATAGTATAATCCATGTTGCATTACATTTTAGAAACGAAAGCCAGGAATTCATTAGTGATAGTTTGTGCAATGAAGCTACCATAACAATCAATAATGTTATATTCGACAACACACATACTGCTGATACTTTTAAGCTATTAAATCATTTCGGTTGTGATAGTTTGTTATATATAAATTTTGTTTTTGCAGCGGCTTTGGAAGTGATTGATACCAATATTACCAAAGACAGTGGTTCAAAGGATGGTTGTATTGGAATAACTGTTGATGGAGGTTGCAGGCCATATTTATATGACTGGAGTAATGGTGTGACCGGTCAAAACTTTATTTGTGATTTGGCTGCCGGTACATATAAAGCCACCGTTACAGATTGCAAAGGTTGTTCCAGGGAATTTGAATTTGTGGTGGGACTGGTGACAAATACGCAATCGGAAGCAATAAATGAACCAGTGATTAAATACACCGAAGATTATGTTTTAATACGACTGGAATCAAGTGAAATAAAAAATCTAAGTCTATTTAATTCGGCTGGTCAACTTGTGAAAATGATTACAACCAAATCTAATGAATTGAAAATCAAACGAAGTGAATTAATAAAAGGAGTATATGCCGGAGTTCTTGAAGAGAAGAATGGTACATTATACAGGTTCTTGATCTCAAACTAGTTGAAATAACAAGGGAATTTTATCTTTGCATACTTTTTTACACACTCACACTCATTCTGAATTGGTCCCGTAGCTCAATTGGATACCTGCCTGCCGGCAGGCAGGGAGCAACAGACTGACTAAAGGAGAAAGATGATAAAAGTATATATCTTGAGAAGTTTAGTTGATGGCAGATATTATGTTGGAATGACTGAAGATGAAATAAGAAGATTAAAAGAGCATAATAGAGGAAAAATGAAATCAACTAAGGGATATCGACCATGGGAAATGTTGGAAGTAGAAGTTTATGAAACAAGAGTTCAAGCTAGAATTAGAGAAAAATATTTGAAATCAGGAATTGGAAAAGAATACATTAAAGGAAAATGGTCCCGTAGCTCAATTGGATAGAGCAACTGCCTTCTAAGCAGTAGGTTACAAGTTCGAACCTTGTCGGGATCACAAGTTAATCAATGATTTATAGATAACAAATTTTTTAGCTCTTTTTTATTTGCAAACCATTTGCAAGCGGATTACGGTCTAACTCAGTTCAAAACAGATTAAAAATCCTATCAGAAAATCATCTCTGATTTTAGAAATTCAAAAGATTTATCTTTGAGTTATGGAAGTTATTTGTCTTAAAGAAGAAGCGTTTTATACACTTATAGAAACAGTGGTGAAGCGTCTAAAAAAAAGGAAAAAATAAAGCAAGATAAATGTATTTCAACAGAGGAAACAATGTATAAACTTCATATAAAGAGTAAAACAACTTTGCAGAAACTTAGAAACGAAGGGTGCATTAAATTTTCACAACCTGTTAAAAAAATTATTCTTTACGATATAGATTCACTTAATGAATATTTAGAAAAACATTCAAAAAATACTTTCTGATTGAACTGAACGAAAAACAATTCATTGTCGGATTTAACAACTGCTATCTGTTAGCCAAACACGAGCCAGAAATCCTACGCATGAAGTGCAGTGCTAAGAAAAAACATTCCTTAAACTATCTTTCCCTTAATCGCTTTTGCAACGGCCTCAGATTTGGAATGTACCTGCAGCTTTTTATAAATATTTTTTACATGACTGCTTACAGTATCAATGCTGACGAAACACTTTTCAGCAATCAGTTTGTAACTCATTCCGTCAACGAGATATTTTAAAACTTCCATTTCGCGATCAGTGAGATTGTATGATTCATCTTTGGAAAAGGACCTTCCTGATTTGAACATTGACAGAACTTTGCTTGCAATGCTTGGTGTCATGGGCGCACCACCTTCGTGAATTTCTCTGATGGCTTCAAGGATTTGTGATGGCGGAGTATTTTTTAAAATATATCCTTCAGCTCCGTTACATATGGAATGAAAAACTTTTTCATCATCCTCAAAAATTGTTTCCATCAGAATTTTTATTCCGGGAAATTGCGGCTTCAGCATTTTCACTGCTTCAATGCCATCCATACCGGGCATTTCAATATCCATAAGCACCACATCCGGTTTTGTATCGGTAATATTTTTAATGAGATTGTCGCAATTACCAAACGCGCCTGCACATTCAAAACCATGACTGCCGTTGATTAATGTTGTAAGACCGCGCCTGAGATTGGTGTTGTCTTCAAAGATTACCACTTTAATATTACTCATGCTTTCATAATTAATTCTATTTGAGTTCCGTTCCCTTTACTTGATTCTAATTTAAACTGCGCTTTCATTTCATCTGCTCTGCGCTTCATATTTTTAATTCCGTTACCTATGTTATCCTGCGCGGTGTCGAAACCAACGCCATTGTCCAGTATGCGGAGTTTGATAAACTCATTTTCACTGACAATCGTAATAGCAACAGTTGTTGCGCCCGAATATTTTACAAGATTGTTTACTGCTTCTTTAAAGATGAGATAAAAATTTCTGCGTTCTTCAATGGAAAGTTTTTTCTCATTCAGGATGTCATCAGATTGAAATGTGAACTCTAATTTTTTTGCGCGAAACAAATTGTAAGCAAGCGACTTCATCCTGAAAATTATTTTGGCAAAGCTGTCGTTATCAGGATTAATTGTCCACACTATATCGCTCATCGCATCAATAATTTTTCGCGATGCCTCGCCAATCATTTCCAATGCTTCATCCTGTTGCTCATCTTTTTTTCGTGCCACCTCGCTGTAAATGGAAATGCTATTTAAAGTGGAACCAATATCATCATGCAGGTCACCGGCAATTTTATTTCGG
>JAYVIT010000343.1:0-5054 GCA_043769965.1 Saprospiraceae bacterium | reverse complement strand
CAGACAATCAATTTACCAAATACCAGAATAACAGATTCAAAAAGAGTGGTAATCTTCGAAGAATTTACCGGAGCTTCTTGTATCGCTTGTCCTCCTGGTCTTGCTCAATCTGAATTTCTTCTCGATATTTATCCTGATAATGTTATTGTAATCGGGATTCATTCTAAATTTTTGGCAGAACCTGTAAAGATTGGAGATTTTGATATGCGTACACCAGATGCTCAAGATATAGAAGTGTTTTTAGGAGGCCCTTTATTTGGAAAACCTGAAGCTTCAATCAACCGTTTATTTGATAATACAAATTTATCTTATCGTTATGGACCACCAGATGCATGGCAGCCTTTGCTTGAAGAAGAATTAAAGAAAGAACCTAAAGTCGAACTTAATATCAGTACTTACTTTGAAGAAGCAACTCGCCAACTCAATGTTACTCTCGATGTAATTGGTTTAGAAGCTATCGATGAGCCAGTTAATCTACATTGTGGCATTACAGAATCTAATATCATTGCAGATCAAAAAAACAAGAATGAAATTCTTGTAGATTTCGTTCATAAAAATGTTTTGCGAAAAATGCTCTCTCCTATTCCCGGTGATAAGATTTCAGACACTTTTGCAGTCGGACAAACTTTTCATAAAGTGTATAATTTCACTCTTCCACAAGATTCGATAGTTTGGAAACCGGAAAATTGCCGTGTCTTTGCATATGTTTCTCTTGGAGTTAATAAAAAATATATTTTGCAAGCAGCCGATTCATTTGTGAAGTGAAGGATGACTAAACGATTCCACCGCAGGAGGACAAAGCACGATCCCAACAGTACTGTTGGGACTTTGAGTGAATCCCGATCGCAATCGGGAACGAAAGCGGCATGGAGGAAAATTAGAATGAAAGAATTGATATCAACATTCCAATTTTATTCAATTATTAATGATTTTAAAGCTTCATCTATACACCAAACCCGAAGGGTTTGAATAATAATAGCCACGGGTGCAACCCGTGGTTAATAATAAAACAAAATTACAAGCCTTGAAGGCTTGAATGTTTTAATCGATACGATAAACATTTCGCAAATTCGTATTTCATATTGGTAAATTGAAAATCCTATTGAATATTCAATGTCTGCTTATACGCAGGATCCAACACCTCCCCTAATTCCTGAGCCTTCAATGCACATTTTATCGCTTCATCTCTTTGACCAATTGCTTGCAATGCCATTGATTTTAAAATCCAATACTGGGATTTCTTTTGATCCAATTCGATTGCTTTGCTAAAATCATCAGCGGCAAGTTGATATTGTTTTAATTGATATAAAGTCATGCCACGTCCAAAGTAGATGTCGTGACTTTTCGGCTCCAATTTTAAATATGCATTGTAATCCTCAACTGCTTTTTGGTAATTTCCCATAAAATTGTGAAGCACACCATAATTTTTATAAGTTTCAGAAAATGCAGGATCTAAAGCAATAGCATTATTGAAATCAATTTCCGCTTTAGCAAATTCTTTCATTCGAGTATATATAATACCGCGATTGACTAAAGCTTTTATATATCTAGGATCATGCTTCAGGGTGTTATTAAAACTGGTCAATGCAAACGCATCATTTATTTCTTCTTTAAAATAATATGCACCAAGATTATAATGTGCAGTTGCACATTGCGGATATTTTTTTACAACATCTGCCCAGAGCGTTTTATTTGATTTCCAAACTTTTGCTCTCGAGTATGAGGTACATGCAAATATTACAATGATGCAAGCAACAAATCCCAAGGCCAAATATCTGGCTGAAAATGAAAGTATTTTTTTATCTCGATATTCTGATAACCACATCGCAATGACGAAAAACAAACCCAGGTATGGCAGATAGGTATATCGCTCAGAAGTCACAGTCATACCTACTGTAATAAATTGGAGTACTAAAACAATATTCACAATAAAAAATAATAATCCAAATACAAACAATCTGTTGTGTCTAAAATATTTTATAAAAAGTAAAATTAAAATTATCACTAAAATCGGCGCAATTAAAAACATCAAGGGAAATTGCCCGTCAGTCCGCATAGGAAATGGATGAAATGCAGAAAGATTTATGGGAATGAATAGTTTGTAAAAATAATGCAGAAAAGCATAAGCAGACAACATAATCCGCTCCAACAAATTGAATTGTTCCAGACTACTAACTGCAGTACCTTGAGCTTTGATCGTAATAAATCCAAGTATTACTGAACCAATAAGAAAAGGAATTTTTTCAGCGACTAAAGAAAAACTCAATTTTCGTTTCAAATAATAATCCAAAACCATTAAGGTCAAGGGAAAACTAACAGCCGCAGGTTTAGATAACAATGACAATACAAAAAGTATCAAGCAACTGATAAAAAGAAAATATTTTTTGAATCCATTTGTATTGTAATAATATAGATAAACTATTAGCCCTGATAAATAAAAGAATGCAAACAATACATCCTTAAGTTCCGAAATCCAGGCAACTGATTCGACATGCAATGGATGAATTCCGAATAACAAACTTACTACGGCAGCAACCCAAACTTTCCGGTTAGCCAACAAAAAGATAAACCAAAATACAAGAGCAACATTGAGCAAGTGAATCAACCAATTCACCTTATGATAAAATTCCGGATTCAGTTTAGCATGATTATACTCCATAGAAAATCCAATCATCGTCAGCGGATGATAATTTCCTACAAAGTAATTTTGATCAAAATAATACTTTACTGCTTCCGGAAATTTCTTGGCAAGCGTTTCATTTCTGACAATATACTCAAAATCATCCCAGACGAATCGATTGGAAAGTACAGGACTGAGTACAATGGCGGTGAGGATTAGTACACCAATTAAAGTAAGAATGATTAATTTTTTATTCCCCACAATTTTAATTTAGAACACAAAATACAGGCTAAAGGCTTAAGATTAAAGGCCAAATGCTGAACATTGAACACTAAACAAGAAACAAGAAACTCTTCCTCCTTCTTCCTTCCTTCAGCCTATAGCCTAAAGCCTTCCTCTTAATTCTTCACTCCCAAATACCCATAATTCCTCCCATACTCCATCATCTGACTAAAAAACGAAGTAGGATACTCGACCTTTACATCTTCAATTTTATCGCCGTTCATCACAGGCACCAATTTGGGTTGAATGAATCCTTTGTATGGCTTCAAATCGAGTTTTGCAAATCGCTCCAGAACTTCTTTATGCAATTCTTTATCAAACTTGACACCATAATTTTCTACCAGATTTTTTCCAGCTTCAAAATCGCCTACACTTTTTATTCTTTGAATTTCTTTCAATAATTGCCCGAATAAATTTCGCAGCTTATTATAATCATTAATCTGCACATAGGTTTTACCATCGCGTTTTATAAACTGAATTACAGAATCTTTTTGACCCATTTTAAATGCCCACATGGAATTGAGCTGACGATTTCTCATATGTGCTTCTTCAAGATTATCACCTACTTTAATTCTAGTGAGCTGTGTCATTAAACCATTGAGTATGTAGTTATCATATTCCGCTTTAGCCACATCCAAACTTGGCATTACACCCAGATCAATTAATTTTTGATCCATGATAAAATACAAAGCCACCAAGTCTGCCCTGGCTTCTTCAAGACAACTTGCATACGTTTTCAAGGTCTTATCCGTGGTTTCAACTCCATCATTGATGATACCGCTTGCATGTCCTATACATTCATGCATATCCGTATGTAAATCACTTGCCAATGCACCATATTTTTTTATTCTCTCTTTCACTTCATCATTCAAGCCAAACTCGTCTAATGTTCCTTTCCTTGCATTCATTACATTATAGCTGTGAATAATGTTACTAAGAGAAACGGATTTACTTCCAAGCTCTCTTATCCAATCTGCATTGGGAAGATTGATGCCAATTGATGAACTTGGAGCTGCATCACCACTTTGAACCACCACAGTTATCGCTTTCCCGGTAATTCCTTTTACTTCCTTCTTCTTATGATTTGGATCGATCGGACTATTGTCTTCAAACCATTGTGCCTGATCCGCAATCGCTTTAATTCGTTTGGTCGATTCATCATCGCGGATACTAACTACACTTTCAAAACTTCCCTTTTTGCCAATTGCATCCAGGTAGTCTTCTATAAATCCATTTACCACATCAATTTTACTTTCTGTGTCCTGCACCCAAGCGATACAATAATCATCAAAATCTTTGAGGTCACCACTTTTGTAATATTTTACCAACAATTCTAAAGCCTTTTTTTGTTTTTCATTTTCTGCAACTGTAATTGCTTTCTCCAACCACATTACAATCTTTACTATCGAAGCATCATACATACCACCGACTTTCCAAACCTTTTCTATAATCTGGCCATTTTCCTTCATTGTTTTACTATTCAAGCCCCAACTTGGTGCATTGCCACTTGATGGTTTTTTTGCATAGAAAGCTTCGACTTCTTTTTGGGTTACATTCTCATAGTAATTATTTGAAGACGCTTTTACATTATCAATACCACTTCGCAGGTCGACACACTTTGGATTGACTTTGGGATCATAGATCAATGGTTTAATTTGATTCAAGAATTTATCAAGCGTTTCATTTACATCAATTGGAAAACCATTTGCATCTGAAGCTTTAGCCACAGACATAAAATAATCCCAACTACATTCCGGAATAAATTTTTCATTTCCATAATGATGATGATTTCCATTGCTAAACCAAAACCGTCCACAATACGTCTCAAATTTTATCCAATCCGGATTGGTCTTATCTCCGGTATAACTGCCGTACATATTCTCAATTGTCTTCCGCAGAAGGATCCCGTTTTTATCTTTCTGATCATAAATGATGTCCCTGCCACACAATGCAGCTTCGTATAAATAATAACACAATTCTTTTTGCTTGGCGGTTAAAGTATTCCAGCCCGGTATCTGGTATCTCAAAATCTGTAAATCGGCAAATGATCCCGCCGCTACTTCAAAAGATTCATCATAACCACTGTCGCTTTTTTCAGATACAGGTGAACTTAGAGTTTCAATAACCTTATTCGTATTTTTCTTGCATGCCA